>JAHZJL010000088.1 GCA_022600935.1 Gammaproteobacteria bacterium | reverse complement strand
CGATTGAATGCTGGTGGTAAACCGTATTTTCAGGGATGACAGGAACAATCCAGCCAGCGTGAATCAAAGTATCAATATTCATGGTATCAGGAATTTAGGGCAGGGCGTTTAATTGGTGGCTGGTTAATTGTCGATTTCATCAGGGTGCAACGATCAAATCGGGCATCGAATCTCAAAATCTGAGAGAATGTAGCAATATAGACTGGTTTTGTCGATAGTCTTGTGATTTTGGAGAAGGAGTCCGGTTTATGCATAACAAACTCACAGACCTTTTTATGACTGAAGTGAAGCTAATGAGCAAGATATTCTACTTGTTTGCTGTGTTGTCGTTCACACTGTTGTTTAGTTTTGGTGTATGCGCCGAACAAAGTCAGGCGCAGGAATCTGAACCTGATTTGGGTTGGGTGCAGCGGGAATGGCTGACCGTCAATATCGAAACCGAATTGCGTGCATTAGCCAAGCAACATGGTTTAAAGATTCGCGGGATTGATAAAACCGCTGATCTGGAAGCATTGGTGACCAATGAGGAATTATTGCCAACACTTAAACGCTTGCTGAAAGATTTTAATTATATGCAGGAATTCGATGATAATGGCAAGCTGGCATTGATTCGCATCATCGGGGTAAAAGGAGCGCCATCCGCGCGACCCAGTTCCACTGTCGTACCAACAGAAAATGAAGGTGGACGACATCGGGTTAAAGTGGGTTTAAAAGGCACCGATGGCGTCAATCACGAAGTCATGTTACTGGTCGATACAGGCGCTAACGTTGTAGTCCTGGAGGAAGCAATGATCGATATTCTGCATCTGGACAAGGCAACATTAAACAAGCAAGTCGTCAAAACAGCGAATGGCATGACTGAAGCTCTGAAAGGTAAAATTCCTTCCGTTCAAATCAAGAGCGAAACCGTAGAAATGGTCGATGTGGCATTTTTACCTCGCGAAAAACTCAGCGGCGAACAATTGCTGGGAATGAGTCTGCTGGGCAAATTCAAAATCACCCTTGATGATCTCAATGACGAAATGACACTGACCCCGAATTGAGTCAAGACACACTTTCATCGCTTCACTGATGGACCAACGTATTAATGACAGAACCGTTGTCAACCGTAAACTCATTGATCAATACTTCACTGCTGCCGGTAACATGGCACAACGATGCAATTCGGTTACTTGATCAGCGTTATCTTCCGGATACTGTCAACTATCATACCCTGAATACTTTAGAGCAAGTGGTTGATGCTATTCAGACCATGCAGGTCCGTGGTGCGCCTGCGATCGGTATCACAGCTGCATATGGTGTGGTATTGGCAGCGCGACAGCGTTTCCAGGAATCAAACCACAATTGGAAAACAGAGATCCAATCTGATTTGACTGCGTTGGCAGAGTCACGTCCCACAGCGGTTAATTTGAACTGGGCTCTGAATCAGATGCGGAATGAGATCTGCAATGTGGAAGGTGATCCTGAGTCGATATTACTTGATGCTGCGATTCAAATTCACCAGTCTGATCAGGCAGCGAATCTGGCAATGGCTGATTTTGGTGCAGAATTGCTGGCCGGTAGTTCAGCAGTGTTGACGCATTGTAACGCTGGCGCTCTTGCCACAGGCGGTTACGGCACTGCGTTAGGTGTTATTCGTCGTTCGATTGACAATGGCTTGCAAGACATATACGCAACCGAAACCCGTCCCTGGTCGCAGGGTGCACGACTGACTGTCTGGGAACTGCAACAAGATGGAATCCCGTCAACCTTAATTTCCGATCTGGCAGCAGGTTATCTGATGCAACTTGGTAAAATAGACTGGATTGTGGTCGGAGCTGACCGAATCACAGCCAATGGTGATACGGCAAATAAAATCGGCACGTATGCGCTGGCATGTTTGGCAAAACAACATCAAGTTAAATTTATGGTGGTTGCTCCGACTTCGACTATAGACTGGGATATCAATAATGGACAGGATATACCGATTGAACAGAGGACTGTTGCAGAGCTGTTGCCGGATTGTTATCAAAACCGGGAATCGTTGGTTAGTGCCTGGAATCCGGTATTTGATGTGACACCGGCTGATTTGATTGATGCTGTTGTTACTGAGAAAGGCGTGGTGATTAATCCGAACCACGAGAATATGCAGCAGTTACGGTATAACGGTTAACACTGTCACGTCTCTGAAGCTTTCAATAAATTTCACATTTAGATTACGTGATGATTATTTGGGCAGTTTTCTATTTATGTTATTTAGTAAACTGTTACCGTAATTCCACCTCATAAGTTCAAGTTCATGCTGGGCGTTAAGGTGTCAATATGGAAACTAAGTCAAATAATGTCAAAGAATGGTTAATGTTGCTTACAGCACTGGGTGCGGTCATAAGTTTCTTATGGGGCGTTTGGGTATGGTACGACAAATCTCAAAAGGAAAGAGTAAGTGCTGCGGTTGAGTCAGATCGAATTGCAGAAACTAGGCGGATAGAAGCCACAAAGCCTTTTTTGGAAAAGCAGTTAGCGCTTTACACCGCTGCAACACAAACTACAGCAATTATCGCCACCAGCTCAAATGTCGCAGAAAAAGAGGCTGCCTTGTCACTTTTTTGGAAACTATATTGGGGTGACTTGGCTTTGGTAGAAAACCCTGACGTCGAGTCAGCAATGAAGGCTTTTGGCGATGCACTAAAAAATGGAAGCAATCAAAGTATTTTTCAGCAGCTATCCCTAAGACTAGCCAAAGCTTGTAGGCGCTCTCTAGACAAGTCATGGGGTATTAATGTTTGGACAAATCCAGATGGTAATTAGGAACAACTCTACCCCATATGAGGTCCCCGCTAGTCAATAGATGAAGGAAATTGATTTGGTTAAATTTGAAAATTTTCTAATTTCAATCCCTGGTCTACCTTGTAGAGATCGGCGTTCAAAAGGTTATAAACTGAATTCTTTCAATCGAGTCTGACCCCATTGGTTCCCGACCCCATTGGTTCCCAAAGCCTTTGGTGGAACACCAGAAGTCTGGCTCAGAATGCAAATGGCTTATGATCTTGCACAGGCACAAAAGCGAGCCGATGAAATTTCGATAACACGGTTTGAACCCGCTTAACATTGACCATTGTTATCAGTACACTCGAAAAACATGACGACTGTAAAAAAGTAAACCAATGGGGTCGTACTCGATCGAAATTGTACTAGAGGCCGGCCAGTTTGATTCATAAACTCTAAACAATCAAATGACTCCTTTGCATAGCATACATATCAAACGTATATCCAATTGACACATACATCGTAAGGAAATATTCTTCGGATATACAATCAAGGAGTCTATTCATGGTTCACACAAAACTATTCAAGTCCAACCAAAGTCAGGCTGTTAGACTTCCTAAAGCCGTCGCATTTCCAGAAGATGTAAAAGACGTTGAAATTGTTGTTGTTGGTAATAGTCGAATAATTACACCTATCAATCAAAGCTGGGATAGCTGGTTTGACAGTCCGCCAGTCTCTGACGATTTTATGATCGATAGAGAACAACCAGTTACTCAAGAACGAGAATCACTGG
>JAHZJL010000087.1 GCA_022600935.1 Gammaproteobacteria bacterium | reverse complement strand
TACAACAGTTACAGCGTGAAAGGTCCAAGCAAACGCATCCGCGTTGATCACCTATTTCGTGCATTGAAACCAGGAGAAGTGATGCACTATTCGTCAGCAAGGTATTTGGGAACGTGTTCTGTTTATCTGAGCGGGTTACGCTTGCGTGATGGCAATCTATTAATACTTGCCAGCCACCATGATAACGCAGAGAGCATTAATATTTATGGGTTGCGTTGGAATTCAAGGGGTCGGCCAACTTGAAAACAATAAGCATCACCTTCCTAATCTTATAATCATGCAGGCTGACCACTTGATTGTTTTTTTAAAAAAATCGGGGCCAAAAGTTAAGAACAATTAAGTATTGTGTCCCTGGAATTCTGCTGGAATTCGTGAATAAACACCCCAGGCATTGGACGCGATGACAATGTTGATAAAACTTAATTGAGTGAATCGCCATGATTGCAGAAACAACACCGCAAGAACTAAATGGAACGGCATTTGGTCTGTTTAATTTTATTTGGAGTGTATTGATGGTGATTGTCAGTTGGTTACGGGACATTTATAGCGCTGAATTTACCATTTATTGAGGAGATGCTTTTGCTGGTTTGGCGTTGCTTCAGTTAGTGATTCAACAATTATCAGGCCGATATTTAAATCCTTGAGAATTAATTCAGGTTTTTAACATCTTCACTGAATTTACAAACGTGATTTTACAAGTTGAGCGCATGTAACTGTTCATACTCCTCTCCTTTTGGGGAAAATCCAGGTTGAAGGTTTAAAACTAGTATCGGATATTCTACAAAAATAAGGACATGTAAGACGCTATGTATTACGGCGAAAAATTGAACAGCATTACACATCTGGTTGGTGCGGTGCTGGCGTTGATGGGGTTTGGTGCATTACTAACTGTTAGTATCCAGCAGAACGACCCCGTGATCATTCTAAGCTTCTCGATATTCGGGCTCATGCTGGTTCTGCTCTATACCATGTCGACGCTATATCACAGCTTTCATCCCGCCAGGCTCAAGAAAATTTTTCAAAAGCTTGATCATATTTCAATTTATCTGTTAATCGCAGGGACTTATACACCTTATATGCTCGTGTCGCTGGGAGATGGCAACGGACCTCTGATGTTGAGCTTTGTCTGGGGGCTTGCTTTTGTTGGCATTCTGCTTGATACCTTTAGCCCAACACGTATTGAATTGCTGCAAGTACCTATTTATCTATTGATGGGCTGGATATGTACTCTGGAATATGCCAATCTTCAGGTTGCGCTTCAAGCGGCAGGCGTGTTTTGGCTTATGATTGGCGGATTTGCATATACTGTAGGGATTATATTTTATGTGCTGGATGATATGAATAAACTGCGCCATGCCCATGGCATCTGGCATCTTTTTGTTCTAGTCGGCTCTATTAGTCATTTTATTTCCGTAGTTGGTTATGTAAGATAGCGGCAATGGTGGGTGTGATGAGTACTCAGTCAAGGGTGTATTGACGGCCATAGGAAGTTGATAAGCAACCATCTGGTTGTTGCTCTCGTAAACATTAGCTTGCCATGTAGCAATTTCTGCAACGCAGAAGACGGACAAAAGGCAAGTCAGTTGTTCAAGTATTTCTTGAACGTTGCTTAATATGCGAATCCGGGGGACACAATACTTAATTGTGCTAAATTCTGCATATCAAAGGGTCATCGAATAGCCAATCGCAAGAACAACAAAACTGGCCTCAGATGGTGGAGATAGAAACTTGAAGCCTGTAAATATCAAGCTGGCCGACCACTTGGTTCGTTCAGTAAGTCTCTATTCGGTGTTCTTACGGCATTGGATATTCGGATGGCACAATATTTGATGGCTTAGATTGCCATCAGGAAATAATTAAGTCTTTTTGTCGGCCATTACAATAGCGCGTTGAGGGGCGGGGTAGCCTTCTATCGTTAAATCCGGGTTGTTTGGATCGAGGAAATCCACCAGAGATTTGAACGGCATGGAATCTGTTGTGCGTTGTTCGTTTGAGGTGGTGCGGTTGATATCGATTATACGGATATTGACAAAGCCGCATCGTTGTAGCCAGTTTTCCAATGTCAGGCAGGAGGGCAGCAGCCAGACATTGGGCATGTTGGCATAACGCTGACCGGGTAACAAGGTCATTCCTTTGGGACCGTCGATGACAATGGTTTCCAGAACCAGTTCGCCACCAGGGCGTAAGCTGTTGCGTAGCTCCAGCAGATGATCGAAAGGCGATTTGCGGTGATAGAGTACGCCCATGGAGAACACGGTGTCGAACGATTCAAGGTTGTCCGGGAGATCTTCCATGCGCATCGCAAGCAGTTCGACAGGGTGTTCGCTGCTGAATTGGCGGATTGCCTGAAACTGGGCAATAAACAATGCATAGGGATCGATGCCAATGACTTGTTTTGCGCCTTGCGCCAGCATGCGCCAGCTGAAATACCCGTTTCCACAACCAACATCGAGTATCACTCGGTTATTCAAGGGTTGAATTGCATTGATCAGACGGTCCCATTTGAGGTTGGAGCGCCATTCGGAGTCGATGAGCAGATCGCCTATTTGGAACGGACCTTTGCGCCAGGGTTGAAACTGTTGCAACAGGGTCCAGATTTTATTTCGTTGCGCCTCGGTTAGCAATCCCGGTGATCCAGCTTTAACGATGGCATCGCTGGCATCCAAGCCTGGCGGAATGTGCTCAGCGTGGGTCTGTAATTGAGTTAATATGTCATTCCATTCCATCCATTTGCCATGATTGAGCAAGTGTTGACTGTGCTGTTCGCGAAGCTGCTTACTATTCAGCCAGGTTTGAAGTTTCGGGTGGCTTGGCAGCGTGAATTCAGGAATGGATACAGTCATTTAATTGCAGCCAGTGAAATAAAGTTAAAACACTGAAACCATGAGTGGATTGTGCGGAAACCGGTATTGATAAGCCGTTGCCTGTGTGTTTCCAGGGTTTCGGGGATCAGGACGTTTTCCAGTGCTGTACGTTTTTGGCTGATTTCCAGGGCACTGTACCCGTGTAATTGCTTAAACCCATGATGAACAGATTGTTGCCACTGGTTTTCATGTGCATCAGTAAAATTAATCTTTTCCGATAAAATCAGAATACCGCCTGGAAGTAAGCCGCGGTAGATCGTTTCGAGACAGCGTTGTCGTTTAGCAAGTGGAATGAACTGCAACGTCAAATTCATGACCACAACTGAGGCGTTTTCAATCGAAACGTCCAGAATATCGGAACATACAATATCGATCATTATGTCCAGCCCAGCTTGTTGCAAGTCGCTCCGGCAGCGTTCAATCATCGCTGTAGAGTTATCGACGCCAATAATCTTGCATCCACGATTACCCAAGGCACCGTGCATTGCCAGCATTGAAGCGCCAGTCGAGCAGCCCAGGTCATAACAGTGCGTGTTGTTTTGAGCATATTTGCGGGTTAATGCAGCAATTCCTGTCAGCAATGTCGAGTAGCCTGGAACTGAGCGTTGAATCATATCATCGAAGACGCGGGCGACCTGGTCATCGAAGGCAAATTCAGACATTGAGGTTTGTTTTAGCGCGAATAAATCGTCACGGCTGCGATTCATTTGAGTCAAGGGTAGATTGGGTTGTTAAAATGGTAATGATACATGACTTATCAGGACATAACAGGTTGCAATCATGGAACAGATCGAACGCATCAAAACGTATTTACTCAACCTCCAGGAGAAGATATGCACTGAATTGGAATGTTTTGAACCGGAGCAACGCTTTGAACAGGATGCCTGGGAGCGGGACAGTGGAGGTGGCGGTCTGACACGTGTTCTGGCAAATGGTGAAACCTTTGAACAAGCGGGTGTTAATTTTTCACATGTGTATGGAAATAACATGCCTGCGCCAGCAACAGCACAACGACCGGAACTGGCGGATTGCCGGTTTAATGCGCTGGGCGTGTCGCTGGTGATTCATCCACGTAATCCGTATGTGCCGACATCGCATGCCAATGTGCGCTTTTTCGTCGCTGAGAAGGAAAATTACCCTCCGGTCTGGTGGTTTGGCGGCGGTTTTGATCTAACGCCATATTACCCTTTTGCAGACGATGTGGTTGATTGGCACCGATCTGCACGGGATGCCTGCCGGCCATTTGGAGAGGACGTGTATTTACGCTTCAAGCAGTGGTGTGATGAGTATTTTTATTTGAAGCATCGCGATGAAACACGCGGTGTTGGTGGCTTGTTTTTCGATGATCTCAATGAATGGGGTTTTGAGCGTAGTTTTGAATTTATGCAAAGCGTTGGCGATCATTTCTGCAAGGCATATATCCCTATCGTGAAACGTCGCAGGGATACTGACTATAGTCAGCGCGAACGCGATTTTCAGTTATACCGGCGTGGCCGTTATGTCGAATTCAATTTGCTGTACGACCGGGGCACTATGTTCGGCCTGCAGTCCGGCGGACGTACCGAGTCAATTTTGATGTCACTGCCGCCAGTGGTTAACTGGCGGTACCAGTGGCAACCTCAGCCGGGTAGTGCCGAATACGCGTTATACGAACACTATCTCAAACCCAGAGATTGGCTGAATGATTCACTCTGATTCGGTGTGTTGTCTATCACAACAACTGTGTTAAAAGTAATCAGGCCGGTGAATTGATTCGCTTTAGCGCTTCTCGATTTTTCTCGGCCAGGTGATCGATCAAGGCTTTGATTGAGCCCTTATTCTGGTCGATAATTTCAGTAAACTGGCTGCGGTAATTGCTGACCAGGCTGATGCCTTCGATGATAATGTCATAGACTTTCCAGTCGCCAGCCTTGTTGATCATGCGATAACTCATATCGACAGGTTGCCCTTCGGAACGATCCACCTTGATTTTTACAATTGCCTTTTTGGCATCGGGTTTGAGTTTTAGCGGCTGGTGTATGATGCTCCATTCTCTGTAAGAGGCATACGCAGATGAATACAGTCGGATCATAGTATTCTTGTATTCCTGTTCAAATGCGGCACGTTCATCAGGAGTGGCTTTTTTCCAGTATTTGCCCAATGCCAGTGCAGCAACCCTGTGCTGGTCGACATGAGGAGTAAGAACATCATCGACAATGCGCATGGTATCGGGGATATTACCTTTTTGAGCGAGGTTGCCAATGCGCAGTTTTAATTCCTTCGCTGTGTTTTCGATGACGACCTGTGGTGCCTGCAGTTCCTGATCTGCAAATCCAGTGTGGGCATAACAGATTGTCAGCAACAAGCCGAGTAGCCAGAGTCGATTGCGTTGTATACTTTTCATAGATTAATCCTGGTTTATTTTCGTCATCTCCGGTTGACACTGTAACCCTGAACACAGCAGTATTAGCTGATTAAAACAGAGGCCACCTGGTTGTCAGCGGAATCTCGACTAAAGGTTGTCTTGAAAGTTACCTAATTCAATTAAAAGTCCACCGGTTATTATCGGACCGATAATCATACCGGGAAGTTCGTCAGGAGTCTTAACATGGAAGAAGTACCCCATCTCAGTCCCGGCTATCCAACAATACGTATGCGGCGACTGCGCAGTCAAACATTTACCCGTGCTTTGAGCAGGGAAAATCAACTGACTGCTCATGATCTTATATTTCCAATGTTTGTGCAAGAAGGTGACAATGCACATGAGCCGATCGAGTCCATGCCCGGTATTGAGCGGTACAGTATCGATTTACTATTAGAGGAAATTGAGCAGATTCATCGATTGGGGATTCAGGCTGTGGCTTTGTTCCCGGTGATTCCGTTGCACGATAAATCTCCTGGCGCTGAACAAGCCTATAATCCAGATGGTTTGATCCCGCGTGCAATCAAGGCAATTAAACAACAGTTTCCTGACACAGGTGTGATCACTGATGTTGCGCTTGACCCATATACATCGCATGGTCAAGATGGTTTGATTGATGACAATGGATATGTACTCAATGATGAAACAGTCGAAGTGTTGGTGCAACAGGCATTGAGCCACGCCAATGCTGGAGTGGATATCGTGGCACCATCGGATATGATGGATGGACGGATAGCTGCAATCCGCTCCGCCCTGGAGCAACATGGCTACCGCAATACTGCAATTCTGGCATATTCAGCCAAGTATGCTTCGAGTTTTTACGGTCCCTTCAGGGATGCTGTGGGGTCAGCGACCAATCTTAAAGGTGGCGATAAATACAGCTACCAGATGGACCCTGCCAATTCGGATGAAGCCTTGCGAGAGGTGCAACTGGATATTGACGAAGGAGCCGATATGGTAATGGTGAAGCCAGGGATGCCATATCTGGATATCGTCAGGCGAGTTAAAGAGCGTTTTGGGGTCCCGACATTTGCCTATCAGGTCAGTGGGGAATACGCCATGCTCAAGGCAGCATCACAAAACGGCTGGCTCGATGAACGCGCAGTGGTTGTGGAATCCCTGTTATGTTTCAAACGCGCTGGTGCTGATGCAATATTAACCTATTATGCCAAACAGGTCGCTCAATGGTTGCAAAACACATAAACGAACAGCGCTATGCTGTGTTCGGACATCCCATTAAACACAGTTTATCCCCGAGAATTCATCGGCATTTTGCAGAACAGACCGGGCAGAAAGCCATGAGCTATACAGCGATTGATGTACCTGCCGAGACGTTTAAGGCTGCAGTAACCGATTTTTATAATCAAGGTGGAAAAGGCCTGAACTGCACAGTGCCATTAAAGGAATTGGCGTATGACTTTGCTGACGACGTTAGCGCCAGAGCGCAACGTTGTGGTGCTGTGAATACGCTGATGTTTAAGGATGATGGAAGCTTATACGGTGATAATACAGACGGTATCGGTTTGATTCGTGATTTAACTGTCAACCTCAATATTCCCATTCAGGACAGAACAGTGTTAATTCTGGGCGCAGGTGGAGCGACACGCGGCATTCTGGAAATGCTGCTCAACGAAACGCCAAAGCAGGTTTGTATTGTGAATAGAACACAGAGTAAAGCACATGATTTGGCCGAGTTGTTTGCAGGGCTGGGGTATGTGACTGCGAGTGGATACCAGGAATTGAACCAACAGTCTTTTGATTTAATCATCAATGCCACCGCAGCGAGTTTACATGGTGATCTTCCACCTTTGCCAAATACTCTTCTCGCAGACAACGGTTATTGCTACGATCTGGCATATGCGTTGGAGCCAACGCCGTTTGTTAAATGGGGAATAGAGCATGGTGCAGACATTTCAGTCGATGGTATCGGTATGCTGGTTGAACAGGCCGCAGAAGCGTTTTACATCTGGCGTGGAGTGTATCCCGAGACGCGGTTGTTAATTGAAAGTAATCTGTTAAAGCAGAAGCAATGAGCGTGTATTCAGGATTATCGCGTGTTCTGATATGGATTTAATCGAATACAATAAGTCTTAGGTCAAAATAAATGCATGATCTGGTTTGTCAGGTTTCATGGTATCAACAATATAGCTATCATTTTTCAGATACTTTAAAACTGGTTTTAGATTCTGCCAGTTTCTCAATGCGGGATCATGCAAGACTGGTTTGACTTTCAGCTCTAAATTACAGATTTTCAAGTCTATTCACATTTCAAATCTGCTACTCCAAGCAATTTAACCAGTTCCTGGCGTCCGCTGCCGAATGCCGGATTTGAGCTGGTGTAATCAATAATGACCCGATCACAGGATGGAAACGTCAACGTCACTGAACCCCAGGGAACAAGTTCGAATGCAGCGGGATTAAATGCAGGTCCGAAACCTGATCCTTGTGAACTGGATAAGTCGATCGTGAGTTGGTCGCTGTCTTCCTGATAGTCGGTGTTTCCAACTAACCAGAGTTGCTGATTGTTGTGGTAGGTGTACCAGTTGAGGGTGGCAATGTTGCGCTGGTCTTGTTTGGTAATCAGCAGGTTAATGCCTTCTCCAGAGCGATCCGGGTCATAATACAAGCCACTCAGGTTGCCACTGATTGGGACATTGCTGTTTGTTTCGATGAGTTGGAAATTAAACCGGCCTAGCGGTGCAGAGTTGGCAAATGGTGAGTCGTTAATGCGTGCAATCGGTTCTGCAGGATTTGTGTCGGCGTTACTTGAGGTAAAGGTCAATCCACTGTCTGTACCTGAGTCATAGGGAAACAATTCCACGCTGGTTTGTTCTATCCATTGTCCGTTTTGACGGAGATTGAAGCTGTTGATTCCGATAAACCAGTCCGGGCTTGGAGCGATCATTGAGACCAGGCTGACCAATGGGAATGCCTGTGTGATGTCGAATTCAAAACTGGTGAAACCTGGCGACAGGCCAATTCCACTGCCGCTTAAAATAAACTCTGCTTGAGCGGCTTCAATTAAAGCGCTGACTTCGTCACTCAATACCCCAGTTGCTCCCAGTTCCGCCATCTGTTCTATGCCTTCGCTGGCAAGTCGACCAGATTGCCAGAGTGTCGCAGATGATTGATGCGTCATTCCAATGAGAGGTGAAAAATGCGGACCGGGTGGAAATTGATCCGGGTGTGTTGTTCTGCTCCAAACCGCTTCAAATGTCACCCTGTAACGTGCTGCGAAAGCAGGTGAAAAATCGTCGGCATGTAATTTTTGAGAGCCGCTGAGAACTGGTAAAAGGACAAAGAAGGTTGAAAAGTAGATCAGTAAATATTTCATGATTGAATCCGGTTTAGTCTGATAATTTGAACTTCGGATAATGAACGAATGCTTTGGTGTATTAACGACAGGATAGTTTATGCGAAACAGGTAAAGTGAGTTGAATGGATGGTCGATCAATCTGCACCACTACATTAACAGTTATTTTTAACAATGAGTTCATGAATTTATGATAAAATTATGGACTGGTTCTCTAATTTCCGGTTTGCAACTCTGGTATTTAGGTTAATGATAATCTCCAGAAGGTTGTTGATGGGTTTTAATGGTGATTGCGTATTGTGTAGTCGATAATGCTCGATAAGCTTCAAATAGCGTGGAGCTGCGTCAATCGATCCAGGTCGGGCAATCATCATCTTTTTTCACTGTTACAGTGCATTAGCCAAATTCTCCGTTTGCAGTATTGGGAGGAAATGGTAATGTGTTTGCGCAGGATGAAATATTTGTTCCAGTCAATGTGACAGCACAGTTTGGGCGTCTGTACAGGGATGATTGACGTGTTTGGGTTGCGATGCGTATTGCGATGTCATTCTTGATTAACGGAATACAATACCAGAATCAAAAGGGCTGCCAGGCTCAGTTTTATATCGTTCAACAACACGTTTGCGGAAGCATACAAACCGGGAATGATGACTGATCATAACAATGCTTAAAACCCGTACTCAATTTTTCTGCTGCACGTTAACAGTATGAAAATTGGCCTTCAGACCTGGGGGTCGAATGGGGATATCCGTCCCATGATAGCGCTTGCTCATGGCTTGCAACAAGCAGGGCATGAGGTGAAGCTGGTGATTGCCAGCATCGATAATTGTTATTATGACAAACAGTGTGCTGACTATCAGATACCGTGTCAGCATATTCCTGCAGAAATCCCGTTTGATTTACCAGCGTTTGCGAAAAGAACGTTTCATATGAACACTGCGCAATGGCTGGTTGAGCTGCTTAATGCTGCATTTTTTCCCTATGAAGCCCAAATCTATCAAGCCTCAAGACAGTTAGCGATTGAGAACGATATTGTCATCGGTCATCACTTTCTCTACCCGCTGAAACTGGCAGCGTATCAAGCAGACAAGCCGTTTTACAGTGTGACGTATTGCCCTGCCGGGATTCGTACTCCAGGTCGGCCACCTTTTCGATGTCCAGATCTTGGCTGCCGAATAAATACCTGGTTATGGCAGTGTCTGGAAACAGTATTCAACCTGATTTTGAAAAAGCGTATGAGCAGATTGCTGGACAAGGAAGGCTTTCCTGCATTCAAATCTGTATTAGCTGACTTACTCACCTCCAATAGTCTTGATCTGGTTGCTGTTGACCCGGTTTTTTGCCCCGACCGTCATCAGTGGCAAGCTCAGCATCAGGTCTGTGGTTTTCTGGAGTTGCCGGTTAGTCTCGAGAACTGGCCGTTATCATCAGAATTGCAACATTTTCTCGATCAGGGGCCAGCCCCGGTCTATATGACATTTGGCAGCTTGCAACAAGCTGTGCCGGAGTGGAGCATGGAGTTGTTTACCGAGGCTGCTGAAATTGCAGGGTGCCGGGCCATTATCCAAACAAGCTCTGATAAGTATCCGCCCAATACCCGCAAAGGCAATATGTTTTTTGTTGATAAACATCCGCACCAAACCCTGTTTAAACGATGTGTTGCAGTGGTTCATCATGGTGGGGCAGGTACCAGTCATACCGCTACCTTATGTGGATGCCCGTCGGTGATTATTCCATTTATGGATGAGCAGTTGTACTGGGGGACAACCCTATACAAACTTGATTTGGCAGCAAAACCAATTCGTGCCAAACATGTCTCATCAAAACGTCTGGCGAAAGCCATCAGGCAAACCCTGCAAAATACATCCATTCAGCAACAGGCGGCTAGCACAGGACCGGAAATCGCCTTGCGGCAGGGAGTGAGCAATGCAGTTGATTTGATTGAGCGGCAATATCAGCGTGAACAACGCTATGGTTTCTTGTTTCAAGATAAACTGAAACAGTGATGCAGCAGCTATCAATTGAAGGGATTAATGTCTGGAAATGTAAAACGGTATAGCCAGCGGAACGAAATTTTCAGGCCCATAGCAGTTATCAATGCAACACCATTGACTATGGTTTGGGTTTCAAATACCTCAACAACTTGTTGAGATGATCTGGCTGCCAGAACCTTTGCGGGTGGTCAGCTAGATAGAGTCCTTCAGAATGGCTATCCTGTTTTAGAATCCAGATACCATTTTGCCCAATAGTGTAGTGTATATCCGAGCTTGAAATGACATTAGCCGGGCGCAATGGCAATGAGATTAAGGCAATATCCGTTTCTTTACCTTTATAAGTCTGTTCAACCTGTAAAACTCCGACCTGCTTGGGAGACGACATCCCCTGAAAACGGATAACGGTTTGACCAAGCCATGTTGCTTTGACAATAAGATTGGAGTATTCAACAAGATCGTTTTCGTCCACTGCAGCCCAGTCGGACCAGGCAGGATGGACGAATAACACTGTACATAAAAATAACGTCAGGTGGAAAGTTTTCACACTGATGGTTTAGTTTGGTTCTTCAAGCGTATTCAAAATCAGGCAAAGCGTTTACGCATGGAAATTAAAAACCCGAAACCCGATAACAGTAGCCAGAATGCTGCTGGTATTGGTACGAATGTTGGAGACGGACCGTACAAAAACTGAAGCCCGGCGATATCATCAGCTTGCAGCCCATCAAAATCTTCAGATATCAGTTCATTCATGAGAGAGTTAGGAACTCCAGTATGACCGAGTCCCAAAGAGTGCCCCAGCTCATGTAACAGAGTATTGAAAAAATAACTGCTTCCAGCTGTATTATCGCGTGCAAGTCTGAAATTATTAGCAGTGTCAAAGTGAACGTCGCTTACAGAACCGACATGAAATAAATTCGGATTACCATTAGCGCCAGGGGTGAGAAAAAACGAAGAGAATGCATGTGCCAGAGTATTTGTTGTGCCGGGTCCACCACCGGGGCCATCAATAAAATGCCCACCTAACAAAATGTCAGGATTATTGTTACTAAACGTAAAGGTTAAGTCAGCAACACTGGATAAAGCTGAAAATGCTCGTCGAACCTCACTGTCTATAGTCCCTGCGCCTTCTGGTAATATTGATGATGCAATGCTGCTGACAGTTCCTCCACCACAGGGATCTGAGCCAACCCTGCAATTAGAGCCATCTGCTGCATAACCCCATGATAAAGTAGCACCAACACCGGGATCGGTTGTATCCCATTTAAACCCAGATAATACAAACGCTTGAGCAGAAATTGAGAAAATAATACTTGTTATAAATACAAGTAAAGCGACGAAAGGATGTGCTCTCATAATAGACCTCTTCCTAAATGAGTAAATTACATACAGAAATAGAATAAAACAATAATTTTATTTTCGGTGCCAAGCAATCCTGACTATTATTTTTATTTTATGGCGGCTAATTTAACACTAATAAGAAAAGTAAACAAATGAATGATTGACTAACTAACAGAGAAATGACCATACCTGATCTGATCAGAAGAATTATGATTCTGGAAAAACCAGAGTGCTACAAGACATTTGGAAACCGCTTGTCTACCAGGAGGGGACAATGCTGTAGACCTGGTTAAACTGCAGTATCAACGCTTAAATACAATGTCTGGTTTTTTCAGTCCAAGTGAAGCGATCGATACTCCATTCAGAGATTGATACAACCTGAATGTCAGTGAATTGCATATCAGCACTACAATTGACTGAGATAAACGCTTGCTATACTATCCTGCACAGTCTGCTGATCCCATGGGAGTCGTTTCAGTCAGGCGGGATTTATAGGGGTTTGTTGTTCAAGACATGACGATGCCCGTTGATATGGATTTAAAGGCCAGCCGGTAAACAGTACCATGAAGCAAAACGTCAGCGATGAGACACTGATAACCGCATTGGCTACTGGTGATGAACAGGCGTTTGAACAACTTTACTTACGGTACAAGAGTCAGTTGTTCTTTTTCCTGAAAGTACGTTGTGCGGACCCGGTATTGGTCAATGACATATTTCAGGAAACCTGGGAAACAGTGTTTCGTTCTGTCGGTCGCTATACGCATCGAGGACAATTTCGAGCCTGGTTGTACAGTATTGCCAGATCGCGTTTGATTGATCATTATCGCCGCAACAAACGCCATGCGAACCAGTTTGAAATCGATGATGATCAATCAGAACTGGCCGATACAAATGCAATTGACCCTGAAACTCAGGCTGAATTGTTCGGTCAAACTGATCTCTTGCTAAATTATATCGAAATGCTTCCCGAATCCCAAAAGGAGGCGTTATCCTTATATGTTGTGGGATTGACACTCACTGAAATAGCCGAAATCACCGCTACAAACCGGGAAACAGTGAAAAGCAGAATTCGTTATGCCAAAACACGTTTGCTACACGCAATGCAGGAGGCAACATGCCTCAAATAGACGAGATACCAGAAAAAATCAGCGATGATGAATTGTTGTCCAGGTTGCAATCAGGGTTTTCTGAGCAACCACCTGAGCATCTGGATCAACAGGTTCTTCATTCTTTCAGAGAATCATTGGGAACACCTGGGGCACGTTCACAACAGCAGAACGGTTTGAAAGCATACCTGATGTCACAGCTTCAGGAAATGAAATCGCTTGTTTTACACGCACCGGTTGCTGCAGGTGGCCTTGTGTTCAGTGGAATCCTGTTTGGATTGTTAAGCGGTCTGCCATTTTCTGCTGTCGAACAAAGCAATAACCCTGTTAAACCGGCCTTACAGGGTGAACTGGTGTTTCGTAATGCCGATCAGGCGCTCGACAATGCCCAGGATATTGAAAACAACGCAAATCTCCCTGCGCAAGAGTGGATGGCCAGGATCAAAACCCTTCTGGATAATGGTCAAATCGACAAGGCTTATCAACAGTTGCAGGCTTACCGTGAACGCTACGGCGAGTAATTGGTTGCGCAGTTAATGCCCGTATCGGGGCATATTCAGTTGACCGCTTTCCCCGACAATCCCCAGAACCGCCCAGAAGTAAGGGTGTGCGTAGTGTGTATCCTTGTTGTCCAGCATCAGCGATAACACACTTTTCTGTAAAGCCTGGGCACGACTTAATTGAGGCTGACGGGTCAAAATTTCAAATGTCTTAGTGGTCAGCAATCGCGCGGCTTGTGATTCCAGATTCCAGTAGCTGATCAGCAACGAACGCGACCCGGCCAGAAAAAATGCCCGTTCCAGACCATTGAGACTGGTGACATCGTTTACCCCGTTATTACAGGTAGACAGGATGACTAAGTCAGCATTAAGTCGCAGTTGTGCGATTTCAGAAGCGGTTAGCAAGCCGTCATCAAAAGCCGTAGTACGAAGTGGTACGCTCAGTAACAATGCTGCTTCGGCATTGCCATTCAGTAGAGCAGTCTGTTGCGGACTTAAACCATGTGTTGCAAATGCAAGGATTTGATAATCGGACAAATCATGCCGTTTGATATTGGTTTCAGTCGCTTGCTGTTTGAGCATCACTGAATTTAACCCGACTTTAAGCAATCCGGCCAGTTGCCGAAGTTCATCACCACTCTCTATTAACGTCGGTAAACGTTGTAAAAATCTGCGATAAACAGCTGACAATGACTTTGATTTGCGAGTGACTGCAAGTTGTTGACTCTGTGGAGACGATTGCGACAAGTTGTAATGTGGCTTTGTGGTCTCCATGCCAAATACTGCCGATTGAGCATTTTGCGGTGTTGATTGACTGATGTTATAACGCGCCCTTGGCGTTAGTACAGGCTCGCCAAATGCAGCAAATAATTTAGCGGGCCCTGGTAAATGGTTCCTTTTGGCTCTGAGGATGGACAAAGCCGACACGCTGGGCAGTTCCGCGCTGGAAAAACGTTTAATCAACCAGTCGACTGTGCGGTAGGTTTCAAACTCTCCTGAATGGGCAATTTGCTTGGCTGGTTTGCTGATCAATAAGGGAAACCTGAGTGCTGTTAAAAATGGATCTCTGACCAGTAACAATTGTTGTGTTGACTGTAAATCGTCGGAGAGAGGAGCCAGCAATTTCAGATACAACTGGTGCGCATTGTTGAGATCGAATGCCTTGATATCCCCGATATGGCTTGCGCCGGGGTTATGCAGAGAATCCAGAACAGGTTGCAAAATTGCACTCAAACGTTTGCGGTCAAGGTCAAGTTGAACAAAACGCGCTCTATTGCGCTGAACCATCATCACATAACTGTTATCCCAGCCCATGAAATACAGCAGCAAAGCTTCGTCCCTGTTTAAAAGAAGCTGAGTTTGTTGCAAGGTCAACGGTTTTAAATGTTCATTGTCGGGAGTCAGAGCTTTGCGCTTTTGATGCGCAAACAAGGCATGACTTGTTGTTGATATATGAGCGAATTGCAGAATTTTGAACAATTCTTCATAGTAACTTTTGCTGTCCAGAGTATTACGGGACAGTTTCAAAGCAACCAGATTTTCCAGATGGTGCTCAAATCGATGGCGATTTGTCAAATGTTCGGAAAATGCTCCCCGCATCACGTGTTGACCGGCACTTGACTGCAAACGTTGTACAGTACTTTCGGTGGCAAGGCGTGAGTCATCCACTGCTTGCTTGTAGTGCCCGAGAATAGTGTTAATCACCGAAGACAAATCCAGACTGTCAGCATAAGTTGGGTAAAAATATTCAAACTCCTTGCTGGAAATGGATAACGACTCCTTTAAATAATGCCGCGAATCCCGATACAGGCCTTTGGCAAAGTAAACACTGGCCAGATGATGTAATGTCACAGCAATCGCAGGATGCTCCGATGTCAGGATCGAGCGTTGAACCAG
>JAHZJL010000086.1 GCA_022600935.1 Gammaproteobacteria bacterium | reverse complement strand
GATTTAGCTTAGCTTGATCCAGTCACTTAAAAATGCAGATTCAAATAATAATAGACATACTACATTAATCATAATTAGTTATCTTATAAAAGTCTAAACTGCAACTTTAGCCGCAATATGCGCTTGAGGTGAATAGTTATGAATAACAATATCCTCAAAGCGATAGTCAAACAACGAATCAGGCTTGCAATTAAAAGTTAAGGTAGGTAGTTGACCGGGAGTGCGTTGCAGTTGCAAACGAGCTTGGTCGAGGTGGTTTTGGTAAAGGTGGACATCGGCGCCAGACCAGATCAGTTCGCCGGGTTGTAAATCTGTTTGTTGAGCAACCATCATGGTCAGCAAGGCATAACTGGCGATATTAAATGGCAGACCAAGGAAAATATCAACCGAGCGCATGTTAAACAGGCAATCCAGCCGGTTCTGGTTGACGTAAAACTGAAAGCTGTAGTGACATGGCGGTAAAGCCATTTGATCCAGTGCACCGACATTCCAGGCATTGACCAGCAGTCGCCGTGAGGTGGGGTTGGTTTTGATTTGTTCAATGACATTGGCGAGCTGGTCGATATGTGTTCCGTTTTCCGTTTTCCAGCTGCGCCATTGATGCCCGTAGACCGGGCCTAATTCACCATCGCTATCAGCCCATTCATTCCAGATGCTGACTCCATTTTCTTTGAGATAGGCGATATTGGTCTTACCTGAGATAAACCACAATAACTCGTGGATAATCGAAGGGACATGCAGTTTTTTGGTGGTTAGCAGTGGAAAGCCTTGCTGCAGATCGAGGCGTAATTGCCGACAAAATACACTGTACGTGCCAACGCCGGTTCTGTCCTGCCTGAGTTTGCCGTTATCCAGAACATCTTGTAACAGATCAAGATAGCTTTGCATAAACTAGGTTGCTGGCTGTTTTCGTAAATAGGCCAGATACAGAAACACCAGTCCAAGCACTATCATTGGCAAACTCAACAACTGACCTTGGGTGACCCAGCCCCAGGCCAGATAGCCAATATGCGCATCGGGTAATCGAACCAGTTCCACAAGACTTCTGAAGAATCCGTACATGAGCACAAACAAGCCACTGGCAGCATAACGTGGTGCACGTTTTGATCGGGTTCCATACGTCATCAACCAGATCACGATAAAGATGACGATGCCTTCCAGAATCCCTTCATAGAGTTGCGAAGGATGACGTGGCAACGGTCCGCCTCCGGGGAATACCATGGCCCAGGGAACATCTGTAGGCTTGCCGTATAATTCGCCATTGATAAAGTTGCCGATACGACCACAGAGCAGGGAAATCGGTACAGAGGGAATGATAAAGTCCCAGACATCGACAATATTGCGCTGGTTTTTATGGGCAAAATATAATCCGGCAAAGAATACTCCAAGAAATCCGCCATGAAACGACATCCCACCTTCCCACACTCTGAAGATAAGGCTTGGATCATCAAGAAATCTGGGTAGATTGTAGAACAACGTGTAACCAACACGTCCACCCAGAACCACTCCCAGCGCACTGTAAAACACCAAATCGTCAACTTGCTGGGCAGTGAAACCGAATTTTTTTGCCCGCAAGCGCGCCAACCACCAACCAACACCTATGCCGATGATATACATCAAGCCGTACCAATGAACTTTGAGTGGTCCGATTGCGATTGCAACAGGATCAATCTGTGGATATGTCAGCATAACAGGTCAGATATCGAGGTTTGAAACTTCCAGCGCGCGTTGTTCGATAAACTCACGGCGCGGCTCAACCTGGTCGCCCATCAACGTAGTGAATACTGCGTCGGTTGATATGGCGTCTTCTACATTAACTTGCAGCAATCGACGGGTTTCGGGATTGAGAGTGGTATCCCATAACTGGTCGGGGTTCATTTCACCCAGGCCTTTGTATCGCTGGATATATAAACCTTTCTTGGACTCGTTCATCATCCACTCAAACGCATCAGGAAAATTATTGATGGTGATTTTTCGTTCGCCCATATGTATCGATGATTCATCGGTAAACAGGGACTTGGTCTGCTCTCCGAATGCAACCAGGGCATTGTAATCGGAGGATTGAAAAAAAGAAGAAAAGATTTTTATTTCCTTGAAATTACCATGCATTCGACGAGTCACTTTAATGGTGAAACTCTGGTCCTGAGCATTAAATTCATTGAGTTGCATTGTATATTGCGCTAGTGGTTCTGCGAGTTGATTGGTGCGCTGACGATAGTGTTCAATCCACTCAGTCACGGTCTCTCGGTTGTTGAAATCCTGTTCTTTCAACACATCCAGCTCGATCATGCTTTCCAGCATTTCCTTGTCGTAATGATGAGCATGACGCTGGATGATAGTCTGCACATCAAAATAGGCATTGGCCAGTTTTTCCAGCACTTCACTGTTAACCGGAGGTGTATCGGGTGCGACAAACAATTTCGCTTTATTCAGCGCCAGTTGCAGTAAATAGCCTGATAGCATGGAATCGTCTTTGACATAATTTTCCTGCTTGCCTTTCTTAACCTTGTAGAGTGGCGGCTGGGCAATGTAGATATGGCCTCGCTCGATTAACTCCGGCATTTGCCGGTAAAAGAATGTCAGCAATAACGTGCGGATATGCGAGCCGTCAACATCGGCATCGGTCATGATGATGATGCGGTGATAGCGAAGTTTGTCGGGGTCATATTCATCCTTGCCGATTCCACAGCCGAGCGCGGTAATCAAGGTGCCGACTTCTTCGGATGACAGCATTTTATCGAAGCGGGCTTTTTCGACATTGAGAATTTTACCTTTCAGCGGCAGAATCGCCTGGGTATGCCGGTCCCGAGCCTGTTTGGCCGAACCACCTGCTGAATCACCCTCGACGATAAATATTTCCGATTTAGCGGGGTCTTTTTCCTGACAATCCGCCAGTTTGCCGGGTAAACCGGCAATATCCAGCACATTTTTGCGTCGGGTCATTTCTCTGGCTTTGCGCGCTGCTTCTCTGGCTCGAGCTGCTTCCAGCATTTTGTTGGCGATGATTTTAGCTGCTGTCGGATTTTCCAACAGAAAATCATTCAGCTTTTCGGTCAACGAAGATTCAACCAGTGGCTTGATTTCCGAAGACACCAGTTTGTCTTTGGTTTGTGATGAAAATTTTGGGTCCGGGACTTTTACCGATAACACTGCAGTCAAGCCCTCACGGCTGTCTTCACCCACCGTCGCAACCCGGTTTTTGGCCAGTGCTGGTTGTGAATCGATATACTGATTCAGGGTACGTGTTAATCCGGCTCTAAACCCGGCCATATGAGTACCGCCGTCACGTTGCGGTATATTGTTGGTATAACAGAATATATTTTCCTGGTAAGTATCGTTCCACTGCATGGCCACTTCGACACCGACATCTTCTTTTTCCACTGAAAAGTAAATGACATCCTCAATCAGTGGATTTTTGTTACGGTTCAAGTGCTCGACAAAGGCTTTCAAACCACCTTCGTACTCGAAGGTGTCGTTTCTGTCATCGCGCTCATCTTCAAGTATGATTTTGACGCCTGAGTTTAAAAACGATAATTCCCGTAAACGCTTGGCCAACACATCATAATGAAATTCGACATCGTCAAACACCTCGACGCTGGGCTTGAAACGAATCAAGGTTCCGGTGTCCTCGGTAGTTCCGATTTCCTTCAATTCAGAGGTTGGTTCACCATCCACATATTTTTGCTGGTAGTGTTTGCCGCCACGTTTGATCTGCATGGTCAGGGTTTCAGACAAGGCATTGACTACCGATATGCCAACACCGTGCAGGCCTCCTGAAACCTTGTAGGAATTGTCATCAAATTTGCCGCCAGCATGTAATACGGTCATGATGACTTCTGCTGCTGAGCGGCCTTCATCAGCATGGGTATCCACCGGAATACCGCGACCATCATCGGAAACTTCGACCGAGCCGTTTGATTTAATGACAACGTGTACAGCGCTGCAATGACCCGCCAGCGCTTCGTCAATCGAATTATCCACAACTTCGAAGACCATGTGATGCAAACCGGTACCGTCCCCGGTATCGCCGATATACATGCCGGGACGCTTGCGAACAGCTTCCAGCCCTTTCAATACTTGAATACTGGTACTATCGTAGTCTTTTTCTTGAGTCATATTATTGTCTTGTTTCAAGCAGCTTGTAAGACGCCATCACTGATGGTGTAGACTGCAAGTTCATTAAAATCAAAACGCTTGATTAAATCATTATCCGTCGTAGTGACAAACAACTGGTTATGATGACGATGCAGCAGGCGCATAAACTCATCCTGGTTTTCACGATCCAGTTCTGCGGTAATATCATCCACCAGTATACAAGCTTGTTTGCCATGGGTTGCTGACATTAAATCAATCTGCGCCAGCATTAATGCCAAAACCAGAATTTTGCGCTGGCCTCTGGACATAAATGTTTTTGCAGCCCTGCCATCAGCCATCACCACAATATCACAGCGATGCGGTCCGAGCTGGGTATATCCATAACGCAGGTCTGTTTCACTGGATTGCATTAACACCTGTTCCAGCGATTGTTCGGTATTCCAGCCTGAATTAAGCGTTAACCCGAATTCATTACAGATCCGGAAATGCTGTGCCAGATCGTTAAACAATGGATACAGCGTTTGCAAGTAATCTTCACGAATCCGGTTAATTATATCACCGTATTCAGCCAGCTTCCGATTCCAGATTGAGATGCCTTCCAGAGATCCTGAGCGTAACAGGCTGTTGCGCTGTAACAAAGCCTTGTTGTAACGCTTCCAGGCATCAAAAAAATCCCGGTTGTGGTGAAACGTCCCCCAATCAATAAACTGCCTGCGTTTTTTAGGTTCCGTATCCAGTAAGTTGTAACAGCCAGGATCAAAAAACTGTATCGGGAATAAATAAGCAAGATCGGAAATCTTACTGACATTGCTGCCGTTCAAACGCAACTGGCGCATTTTAGGGCTGAGTTCGATTCCCAGTTGTTGTGTATGGCCGGATTCGTCAAGCAAACGCAGACTGACAGTCAGCGCGCGTTGCTGAAAGCGGATGATTTCCGAGACTTTGGACGTGCGGAACGATTTTCCCCGGCCAAGCAGAGTAATGGCCTCAAGCAACGAACTTTTACCACTGCCATTATCGCCGACAACCAGATTCATTCCAGCTGATGGAGTTAACTGTATGTCTTGCAGATTACGCACATCGCGTATACGTAAATCGACAATACTCACTTAAACTTGAAGTCAGACTCGGATTGGTGAGAGAACAAACTGAATCTGATCATCATCACAATCCCGGGCAACAACACAGGATTTATTGTTTGGGAACGACAGAACCATGGATTCGGATCGTACCTGGTTGGTCAGTTCAATCAGGTAGGAACACTTAAATGCAATCGAGAATGCCGATCCGTCCAGTTCAATATCAATAACATCTTCAGCTTCTTCTTTGTCTGAACTGTTGCTGTTGACCAGTAACCCAGATTCGGTAAATTCCATGTCCACTTTGCCAAACCGGTCATTGGCCATAATTCCAACACGTTCAAGAACCTGTTTGAATTTGACAGTATCGACAGTCACTGATTCAGACAAGTCCGAGTCGTTGGGTATCACACTTTGGTAAATGGGATAGTTCTCATCGATCAATTTAACAGACAAGGTTGCAAATGAACAACGCACTGTGAGAAATGACGAAGATGCCTCTATTGAAATTTCAGTGTCATTCAAGTCTTTCAATAATTTAGTAAATTCAGTGACACCTTTGCGCGGAATCAGATAACTGTGTCTGGATTCAGTACTTTGCGAGAGCTGATCTTCACACAGTGTCAGCCGGTGCCCATCGGAACCCACTGTTCGGATCTGATCTGTTTCAATCTCCAATAACAAACCGGTTAAATAAGTGCGAACGTCTTGCTGGGCAATCGAGAAACTGGGTTTTTCCAGCAATCTTAATAACTTGTCAGCTGTCATCGACATCTGAAAATTCGGTTCACTACGGCTGAATGCCGGATAGTCGGAAGCCGGTAAAGTATTGAGCTTGAAACGACTTCGCCCCGAGCGGACTATGGCGTGTTGATCAACATGTTCCATGTGAATCTCACTGTCATCCGGTAATAAACGGCAAATGTCATACAGTTTTCGAGCCGGTATTGTCATGATGCCTGGTTCCTGGCAATTGACCGTACATTGAAACACACCCTCAATTTCCATATCACTGCCGGTTATGGTCATTTTCTCTGTGTTAACCGAAATCAACATATTGCCTAAAATTGGCATTGTCTGGCGTTTTTCAATGATGTTGACAATCTGAGCCAGTGGTTCGATTAAATTTTTGCGATGACAGGAAAATTTCATAAACAGTAATAATTATAAATAAGTATTTAAAGAATATTTATTGTTATTAAGCATTGACAATCTCGTGTATAAGTCAATTTTAACCTTTTTTTTCAACTGGTTGTTAGATTGATATCAGGGCTGACAAGAGGATGACTGTCTGTGGATAATTTGTGTGCAAATAAAAACCGTCAAATCAGTCCCCGTGTTATCAACACATTGTCATGAGGTTATGATCAACCGGATAACATCCTTCGTAGTCTGGAATAGTCTTCTTCGAATTTGGTATCCAATTGCCTGAGTTCTTCGACTTTTTTACACGCATGAATAACTGTGGAATGATCGCGTCCGCCAAATGCGTTTCCGATTTCAGGCAGACTGTAGTTGGTGAGTTCTTTGGATAAAGCGATGGCAATTTGCCTGGGTCTGGCAATTGAACGGCTTCTTTTTTTAGAGAGCAAGTCAGTGATTTTGACTTTGAAATAATCAGCGACAGTTTTCTGGATGTTGTCAATACTGACAATTTTATCCTGGACTGCAATCAAATCCTTGAGTGCTTCCTTGCTCAGTTCAAGTGTAATCTTGCAGCCTTTAAACGATGATGTCGCGGTAACGCGACGTAATGCACCTTCCAGTTCACGGACATTGGATCTGATGCGTTTGCCAATAAAAAATGCGACTTCATCAGGTAAATCGACATTCATTTCATTAGCTTTCTTTTTCAGAATTGCGACTCTGGTTTCCAGATCCGGTGGTTCGACAGCGACAGACAGACCCCAGCCAAAACGGGATTGCAGACGTTCATCGAGTTTGGGAATTTCCTTGGGATAGCGATCCGAGGTCAATACTATCTGACATTGTTTATCCAGCAAGGCATTGAAGGTATGGAAAAATTCTTCTTGCGAGCGTTCTTTTCCAGCGAAAAACTGAATATCGTCAATCAATAATGTATTAATGCTTCGGTAATATTTTTTAAACTCATCGATTGTATTATGCTGCAGTGCGCTGACCATACCTGCGACAAATTGTTCTGCATGGATATAAACAACTCTGGCATCAGCTGAACTGGACATAATTGCATTGCCGATGGCATGCATTAAATGGGTTTTGCCCAATCCCACACCACCATAGATAAACAGTGGGTTATAGGATTCACCCTGGTTCTCGGAGACTTGTATCGAAGCTGCTTTGGCCAGCTGGTTGGATTTACCCTGGACGAAGTTATCGAATTTAAAGTCCTTGTTGATGGGACTGGTATTGACCGAAATCTTTTTTTTGACTGGTTTGTTACCGGTGTTAGAAGAGTGTACATGCGGTTTCGACGCTGGGGCCTGGGATCGACTGCCGATTTCCAGGACAACATCCAGAGATTGTCCGTTCTGATACTGAATCACAGCTGTTTCAATACTGGGCAGATAATTTTCTCTGACCCAGTCAAGAACAAAATGGTTGGGTGCCAGTAAGCGCAGTTCTGTGTTGGTGGATTCGGCATGCAAGGGTCGAATCCACTGGTTAAACTCACCTGGTGAGATTTCGGATTCAAGTTTTTGTAAACAGTTGCTCCAAAGCTTGGTCATATTATTAGCAATGAGGATAGAGTATGGATTGATTGAGTCCGGGTTGATGTATGGAAAATATCTCTGTTTATCAAATGTTTTGATCATTCTGATGACAATCAGAGGTAGAGATTAACCATAATGACCAGGATGCCTGGTTTGATTTTGAGTTTACTCAACATCAACGAACACAGATTGTAACGCTGAACTCACTTGTTTGGTCAAATAAAACAAAAAATAACAGCATTGATGAATAAGGACTGTTAACTATTGATTTATTTTCAGTTAGTTAACTCGATTCATGTTGGTTGAAAAGTGTTTAACAGTAATATTGTGGTTTTGATATCAATTTCCTCGATATTTGTGGGTTGAAATCATATTCCACTTCATTCAGCAAGCGAGTCACTTTATGAAATAGAAAGAATTGCTTGAATAGCATTGACAACAGCTTGAATTTATCAGTACTATTTACAGTCTTTTGCCGAATAAAAGTGTAACGATTTTTGGAGCGCTAATAATGAAACGAACCTATCAACCCAGCAAGATTAAACGTGCCAGAACACATGGTTTTCGAGCCAGGATGGCAACCCGAGGCGGTCGTGCAGTGATTAATTCCCGCAGAGCGAAAGGGAGAGCAAAGCTGGCTCTGTGACAGAATCCGCCAATCTTTTTTTTAAACCGGAACAACGACTCAGAAACGGGGCTGATTATGACACTGTTTTCAGTGATCCCTTGCGGAGTCGAGATCAGTATTTTTTGCTGTTAACCCGAAACAATCACCAATCTCATCCACGGCTGGGGTTGATTGTTTCCAAGAAAAAAATCCGCAGAGCTGTTTCCAGAAACCGGATTAAGCGAATCATTCGTAACAGCTTCCGGCTGAATCAACATCAGTTGCCACATGTGGATATTATTGTCCTTGCCTATCAACAGGCCGATCAGGCAGATACTGTTGAGCTGGGACAGTCATTACAGAAGCACTGGAAAAAGCTGAATCGAAAATTCAGGCTGTGAGAACTTTATCGGTAACCGATGGATTGATTATTACGTATCCGATGTCACAATTATTGATTGTCATCATCAAAGGCTACCGTTATTGCATCAGTCCTTTTATCGGTCAACATTGCCGGTTTTATCCGAGCTGTTCCGAGTATGCATTATTATCTTTGCAGCGATTTGGTTTGATCAAAGGCAGTTATTTAACAATTAAAAGATTACTGAAATGCCAGCCATTTCACCCAGGTGGCGTGGATGATGTCCCTGAACTGAGTACCAATCAAAAGGATTTGAACAATGGATAATTACAGATTTTTCCTACTTGCATTGCTGGTTACTCTGTCCTATGCATTGTGGCAGAACTGGCAAATCGACTACAACGAAGCTTACAGACGTTCCCTGTCTCCGGAAGGAGAGGATTTCAGAGCAAAATCAGATCAACAAAATTCTGAAACATCTACAGATACATTCATTTACGGGGAAGTTCCAGAGTCACAGGCCAGCGCTGATTTACCCGCTGCCAACACGACAGAAAAACCCGCAGCAGTACCAAATACGATTAAAGCAGCTACCGCTGACAGTCAGCGGATACTGGTGACAACTGATGTATATCGTCTGGAGATCGATACAACGGGCGGCGATGTTCGCCTGGTCGAATTGCTTCAATACCCGAAAACCAAAAAAGACCCTGATTCACCAATCAAAATTCTCAATGATGGTAAAGACGGTGCTTTTTTTGTTGCACAGAGCGGTTTAATCGGTTCTCCAGGAATAAAAACACCGACTCACCGCGATCAGTTCCGTGCTTCGGCTTCATCTTATTCACTCAGTGATAACGACGTTCTGGACGTTCCACTGGTCTGGACTCAACCTTCCGGTCTGCAAGTCACCAAGACTTATCGCTTCAAGCGTGGGAGCTACGAAATTGAAGTTGAGCAGACTGTTCAAAACAATTCCAATACAGTTTGGAGCGGACAGCAATATCTTCAGCTTCAGCGTACTGGCTTGAGAGAAGAAGATAAATCATTTTTCGTGCGGTCATTTACCGGAGCGGTTACGTATACTGAAGAAGACAAATACCGCAAACATGAATTTGCTGATCTGGAAGACGAGAATATCAGCGAAATCACCAAGGAAGGCTGGATTGCCATGATTCAGCATTATTTTCTGTCTGCATGGATACCTCCTGTTGAAGATGTTGTGCGTATTTATTCCAAAGCGTTACAAAACGGACGCTATATCATCGGCGCTATCTCACCATCCAGCCAGGTCAATGTGCAACCTGGTAAAGCTGTCACATTGACCAGCCAGCTTGTGGTTGGGCCTAAAATCCAGAAAGACCTTGAAGCCATTGCCACTGGTCTGGAATTGACTGTGGATTTTGGAGTGTTGACCTTTATTGCCAAACCGATTTTCTGGTTGCTGACCAAATTTCACGAATTTGCCAAAAACTGGGGAATTGCCATTATTTTGGTCACTTTCAGCATCAAGGCCTTGTTTTTCAAATTATCCGAGAAAAGCTACAAGTCCATGGCCAGAATGCGCAAGCTACAGCCCAAACTTGAAAGTCTCAGAGAAAAATTTGGAGATGACAAGCAGCGCATGAATATGGAAATCATGCAGCTCTACAAGCGTGAAAAAGTCAACCCGCTTGGTGGCTGTCTACCGGTGATGGTACAAATACCGGTGTTTATTTCGCTGTATTGGGTTTTACTGGAAAGTGTGGAACTCAGGCAAGCCCCATTCTTTCTGTGGATTCAGGATTTATCGACCAAAGACCCGTATTTTATTCTGCCTGCGTTAATGGGTCTCAGTATGTTTATCCAGCAGAAATTGAATCCGACACCAATTGATCCCATGCAGCAGCAGATTATGCGTCTGTTTCCGGTTGTGTTCACCATATTTTTTGCGTTTTTTCCAGCAGGTCTGGTGTTATATTGGGTTGTCAATAATACCTTGTCGATTATGCAACAATGGTATATCACACGACAAATTGAAAAAGCTGGATAACCTGACCCAAGCCTGGTCTCTGTGTTTATGATATGCATGAACATCAGGATCAACCAGAATCTGAGCCGATAGCTGCGATCGCTACACCACCTGGGAATGGTGGTGTCGGCGTTTTGCGGATTTCCGGCGACTCAATCGATCACATCACACAATCCATTCTGGGTTGTGTCCCTATACCACGACAAGCCACACTGTTACCATTTCTTGATCATCATGGTAATGAAATGGATCGTGGTCTGGCGATCTTGTTCCCGGCTCCGAATTCCTATACCGGAGAAACAGTTCTGGAGCTTCAAGGTCATGGTGGAAGCGTGTTGATGAACCTGCTACTGAAACGGGTCATTGATCTGGGTGCCAGAATTGCTGAAGCCGGTGAATTTACCCAGCGTGCGTTTATCAACGGCAAACTGGATCTGGCACAAGCAGAAGCTGTGGCTGATTTGATTGAATGTTCGAGCGAGCAAGCAGTGCGCTGCGCCCAGCGTTCATTATCGGGACAATTTTCCAACACAATTCACGGTTTAGTTGAGCGCTTGATCGAGTTACGCTGTCATATCGAATCAGCGATCGATTTCAGTGATGAAGATCTGGATTTGATCAGCGGATTATCAGTTCGGGAGCGTATGAGTTCACTGCAGACAGACATTGAACAGATCCTGAATTCAGCTCAACAAGGCGTGGTGTTAAGAAACGGGATAACCATCGTCATCGCCGGATCACCAAATACCGGAAAATCGACTCTGCTAAATCGCATGGCAGGGGACGATGTTGCCATTATCAGCGATATTCCCGGAACCACTCGCGATCTGTTGAAACAGCAGATTCATATTGACGGTTTGCCCGTTCATATTATCGACACAGCAGGCCTCAGAGAAACCGATGATCCGATCGAGCTTGAAGGGATTCACAGAGCCAAACTGTCCATCAGTCAAGCCGATTATATCCTCCAGGTTATCGATAGCAGTCAGACCCAGGCTACTGAATGCCTGGATGAATTCAATTCAGTGCCGGTGATTAAAATTTTTAATAAAATTGATATCAGCGGCATCGAGCCAACACGAACCGATTATGAACATGGAGTTGGCATTTATTTGTCTGCCAAAACAGGTTCAGGCATGGAATTACTGTTTGATTATCTGAAAAGCAGTGTCGGGTATCAGTCAAACGAAGATGTTTTTATGGCCAGAGCCCGTCATGTTAATGCTTTGGAACAGGCCAGAGATTTCATTCAATCCGCTTTCAGACATTTTTCAGATGATCTGGTGATTGAATTACTGGCCGAAGATCTCAGATTGGTTCAGAATGCGTTGTCACAAATCACTGGTGAATTTGTCGCTGATGATTTGCTTGGTGAAATCTTCTCGAAATTCTGTATCGGAAAATAACACTCTGTAAACCAAACCGAATGATTAAAACAGATTGCGGACATATCCATATCGTTGCGTATCACGCATCAAAACCGGTTCAACTCAATCATGAGTTTTCAGGGACACTCAGTCAGATTGATGAGCGATCATTCAATTTATCTGTTCTGAAGTTTGCCAGTGAGAAAGTCAGGAAAAGCGATCAGATTCTTGTTGTTATCGATGCCCGATGCGAGTTGCCGGAGTTTTGGCTGACACGATTGATTACACCGCTGCTGTCAGATTATACAATCAACATCAGTTCTGCACTGACGACCAGAAACCATGCCTTGTCTCCATTGGCAGAAGACATGCTGTTCAAAGGTTCGCTGCAGAAACTGGATCAATTGATTTACCATCTGCAACAACCACAGCGTTGGTATGCGACTGATCAGATCAATCCGTTCTGTTTTGCTGTCAATCTCACTCAACTGCCAATACAGCTGGAATCTTTGCCTGATGGTGTGAGCAATCTCGATTGTTGTGCATGTGATCATCTGCTCGTGCAGCCAACACAACGCTCCTCGACCATCAAGCCAACCAACTTACCGCGCATCAACAACCAGAAACGCTTACCCAGCCATCCCTTATCAAAATTGCGTTACCGGTTATGCCAGTATTTAGATACGCGACAGTTACCCAATCATTGGTTTCAGCTTGATTCAAAGCCGGTTGTACTCCATATTTGCATGAACTGGGAAGGTGGCGTGCAAAAATGGGTGAATGATGTCTGCCATACTGACCGGCAATGTCATCATCTGGTATTACAGAGTACCGGCGAATATTTCAGACACAGTTATGGCGAGCAATTTCGTTTGCTGCTGGGTGGTACGGATTCAATTGAAATTGACCGCTTCGAACTGTCGTTGCCGATTGATTCGACAATCATTGAACATCGTGAATATCGAAGTATATTGACTGAAATTATTCATCGATACTCGGTACAGGTCATATTTGTTTCAACTTTGATTGGTCACAGCATGGAGTGCCTGGACACTGGTCTGCCAACTGTTCGCATTTTCCATGATTATTTTCCACATTGGCCAGCCTTACTGGCCCAACTGGACAAGGAACACATCACAGAAGCTGATTTGGATCAAGCTTTTGAGCAAAGTAAGCAAGAGCCGTTTGGAGGTATTGAAGCCGATCAGTTATCGCAATGGCGTAACCGGCTGGAAACGCTTTATGAGAAGCCTAACGTTCGTTTGATTGCGCCGGACCAGTCTGTCGTTGAGCATTTACAGAAACTGTCTGATCATCATGTTTACCGGGATATTACGATCATTACCCATGGTGTCCGGCAATTCAATGCAATTGATGCTCCAAAGCCATCCAGACAATTCACCATTCTTGTACCCGGTCGAATGGGATTGCCTAAAGGCCAGCAGTTAATCGAAGATAGTCTTCCCCAATTAACTGATTTCAAGATAATTTTCCTGGGCGCTGGTCGTGATCATTGCGATTACAGTCGGTATTCCAATGTCGAAGTGATTGAACATTACCTGGCATCAGAGTTACCGGAGTTGCTTAAACACTACCAACCCCATCTTGCCCTGATTCTATCAATAGCCTCGGAAACGTTCAGTTATACGTTATCAGAAATGTTTCAGGCAGGCATTCCGGTGATTGCGACTGCACATGGCGCTTTGAAAACCAGAATTAAAGATGGTAAGACAGGATTTTTGATTCAACCTCAAGCACAGGCGCTGATCGACTGCATCAATCAACTGGTCGGGAATCCGCAACAACTTGAAGAAATCAGAAACAATCTGTTGACAGTCAATCAGCCTGATACAGAACACATGATTCAGCAATATCATGCATTATGGATTGATGCTGAACGGAGTCAGAACGATGCAATTATTGATCCTGACACAACTCACCAAATCAAATCAGTTGCCAGTCATGCGCTGGCGCTCAGCAGAACCCTGAATCTCAAAAAAGAGATCATTGTCGAACTTGAATCCAGAGTCAAGGAACGCACAGACTGGGCATTGAAGCAACAACAACATGTTAATCAATTAAGCACAGCGACTGACCATTTCAAACAGGAAAATCAGCACCAGAGTCAGCAGATTGCTGAATTGAGCAACCAATTTAATGATTTGAATCAAAAGTTTTGTGATAGCCAACATCAGCTCCGCGAAACCAGTCAACAACTCAATATCACACAAAACCAGTTATCCACAGCCAATGCCGAACTGGAATTAATCTACCACAGTCATTCCTGGAAGCTGACCAGGCCATTGCGTGATTATCGGCGCTGGATGGATGAATATGTTAACCGGATAAACTTTACACTGATCAGAATCGGTACTTATCCGGCCCGAATCAAGCGCAGTCTGGGTGCGCGTGGTGTGATTGGAACTGCCATAGCAGCATACAGTAAATTCAAACACCAAATCGAGCGTCCTCAGCCGCTTCAGCCTCAGGTTGAACTGCAGCAATCGTATTTGCCTTTCACCATTGAGAGCAGCGAAAGCCCGACTGTTTCCATTATTATTCCTGTCTACAACCAGTTTTTACATACTTATAACTGTTTGCAATCCCTGTCTAAACTACCGACTTCAACTGGTTTTGAAGTGCTTGTCATCGATGACTGTTCGAGTGATGAAACAGAATCGACGATCAAAGTGGTCACTGGCATGACTTATCACAGGAAACAGCATAATAGCGGTTTTATAGAATCGTGTAACCAGGGTGCAGCGCTTGCCAAAGGTGAGTTTCTGGTGTTTCTCAACAACGACACCCTGGTTCATGATCAATGGCTGGATGCTTTGTTGACTGTGTTTGAACGTTTTGCGGATACCGGTCTGGTCGGCAGCAAACTGGTTTATCCGGATGGAAGTTTACAGGAGGCTGGCGGGATTGTGTTTTCCGATGCATCAGGCTGGAATTATGGTCGAAATGACCAGGCTGACAAACCGGAATACAATTTTGTGCGCAAGGTTAGCTATTGTAGCGGCGCGAGTATCATGATCCGCAAAGAATTGTTTGAACAATTAGGTCGTTTCGATGAGCGCTATAAACCCGCTTATTATGAAGATACCGATCTGGCATTTGCAGTCAGGCAACTTGGCTTGCACGCTTATTATCAACCAGCATCGGTGGTGACTCACTTTGAAGGCGTGACCTCAGGTACTGATTTAGCCAGTGGCGTTAAACAATATCAGGTTGTCAATCAGAGCAAATTTCTGGACAAATGGAATGAGCCACTCAAGCATCAAGCTAATCCAGGTACCGAAATCGGGATCTGCCGTCTCCAGGGACAGCCCAGACAAGTGTTGATCTACGATGCCTGCACACCGACACCGGATCAGGATTCCGGTTCGTTGCGTATGGTCAATCTGATCGAGATTTTGCAGTCGCTGGGTTATCACGTGTGTTTTATGGCGGAAAATCTGGCCAACATCGAGACCTATACTCAGGCATTACAGCAAACAGGCGTTGAATGTATTTATCATCCACATGTCAAAACCCCAATTGATTATTTCAAGTCACATGGTGGTTATTTTCATGCAGTGATTCTGAGCCGCTATTATATTGCCGAGCCGGTCATGCCAATGATCAGACAATACTGTCCGAATGCCATTATTTTGTTCGATACAGTGGATTTGCATTATCTTCGTGAGCAACGTCTGGCTGAATTTGAAAACAGTGACAAACTGGCTGAAGCAGCACAGAAAACCCGCGGCAAGGAATTGAGTGTCATTGAACAGGCTGATATTACACTGGTGGTTTCCTCATTTGAGCAAGAGTTTCTGGCCAGCGAAGCTGAACACGCCAGAGTTGAAATTCTGTCCAATATTCATCATGTACATGGTCGCAGAAAACCCTATCGACAACGCAAAGACATTATGTTTGTCGGCGGTTACCAACACCCACCTAATATTGATGCGATCACCTGGTTTGCCAGGGATATTTTTCCATTGGTCAGAAAGGAGCTGGATATCCAGTTGCATATTATCGGGAGCAAAGCACCCAGGGAAGTCAGCGACCTGCAAGGAGATGGTGTGGTATTCCAAGGTTTTGTTGAAGACATTGAGCCATTTGTCGATGACTGCCGGATTGCCATTGCTCCGTTGCGCTATGGTGCCGGTGTCAAGGGCAAAGTCAATATGAGCATGAGTTACGGTCAGCCGGTTGTGGCTACATCGATTGCCGCAGAAGGGATGTTTACCCGTGATGGCCACGATATTTTGCTTGCCGATAACGAGAACGAATTTGCACAAGCAATTATTAAGCTCTACAACGATAGCAAATTATGGAATAAACTATCCAACAATGGTTTGAAAAATGTGGAAAAATGGTTTTCATTCAATGCAGCGCGAGAAGCCTTGAAAACAGTGCTGGATACTGAATCAGATTAATTAATTGCAAGCAGTCATATGAATACTCAACATTACAATGTCATCGTTGTCGGAGGCGGTCATGCCGGGACAGAAGCAGCCTTGGCGGCAGCCAGAACCGGTGTCAAAACCCTGTTGCTAACCCAGAACATCGAGACTTTGGGGCAGATGAGTTGTAATCCGGCGATTGGCGGAATTGGTAAAGGGCATCTGGTCAAGGAAATCGATGCGCTTGGTGGTGCAATGGCGCAAGCCATCGATCATGCCGGTATCCATTTCCGAATTCTCAATTCCAGCAAAGGACCGGCAGTACGTGCAACCCGTGCCCAGGCTGATCGAACACTGTATAAAACCCGGATTCGTAACATTCTGGAAACTCAGCCCAACCTGGATATCATGCAGCAATCCGTTGCTGATCTGATTGTCGAAAATGGACGTGCAGTTGGTTGTGTGACAGATATGGATTTATCCTATCGGGCGGACGCCGTAGTGTTGACTGTGGGTACCTTTCTGGATGGCTGTATTCACATCGGTCTCAACAACAAGCCGGGTGGTCGAGCTGGCGATCCGGCATCGATCAGGCTCGCGCATCGTTTGCGTGAACTGCCGTTTGATGTCGGCAGACTGAAAACCGGAACTCCGCCGCGTCTGAATGGCAATACTCTGGATTACTCAGTGATGGAATCTCAACCCGGTGATCATCCGGTTCCGGTGTTTTCATTTTTAGGTGATGTCAGCCAGCATCCACAGCAAGTGCATTGTCATATCACCCGCACCACAACTGAAACCCACGATATCATCCGTAGCGGACTGGATCGCTCGCCCATGTATTCTGGTGTTATAGAAGGCACCGGGCCGCGTTATTGCCCATCGATTGAAGACAAAATTGTACGATTTTCTGAACGCGATTCACATCAGATTTTCGTGGAACCGGAAGGACTGAACACAACAGAAATTTATCCTAACGGCATATCTACAAGTTTACCATTCGATATACAGCAACGCTTGATTCACTCCATTCCTGGATTTGAAACAGCCCGGATTACCCGTCCGGGTTATGCGATTGAATATGATTATTTCGATCCACGCGGCCTCAAATACTCACTGGAAACAAAAGCCATGCCGGGGTTGTATTTCGCAGGGCAAATCAATGGCACAACCGGATACGAAGAGGCTGGAGCCCAGGGCTTGATTGCCGGAATGAATGCAGCGCTTGCCAGCAAGCAACAGGAACCCTGGTGTCCGGGTCGCGATCAGGCTTATATCGGGGTGATGATCGATGACTTGATTACCCGTGGAACAACCGAGCCGTACCGTATGTTTACCAGCAGAGCCGAATATCGTTTGTTACTGCGCGAAGACAATGCCGACAGCCGCCTTACTGCTAAAGGTTATGAGCTTGGACTGGTCAGTCAGGAACGCATGGACAGACTGGAACAGAAACTGGATCGCATTGAAAAGCTGCAAGATTATTTCAATTCAACCCGTTTGAACCCCAAAAACAAAGCAGCAAACGATGGGTTGCTGACGGATATCGAACACAGATTTGAAATCAATGTGAGCAAGGAACTGAGTCTGATGGATTTTCTGCGCCGTCCGGAAGTGACCATGGCAAAATTAGCCACATTTGTGAATACAGTTTCCCGGGAAACTGACGTGCAAGCTCTGGAACAGGTTGAAATACAGGCTAAATATGCCGGTTATATCGACCGCCAGCAACAGGAAATCGGCAAAACAAAACGTTATGAGTCATTGAAGTTGCCGGATAATATCGATTATTCACTGGTCGGTGGTTTATCATCTGAAGTCAGGGAAAAACTGCATAAGCAGCAACCGGAAACCCTGGGTCAGGCCGCGCGCATTCCTGGTATTACTCCAGCTGCGGTATCGCTATTGCTGATTCATTTGAAAAAGAAAAGCGCTTGATATGAATGTCTACGATTGAATTTTCACCCGACAACAAAATTGTGATATCCAGCGCTTGAGCGAAATACAAAAAACACGGGAGATTCTGGAATCCGGTTTGAGGCAGTTAGCCATACCAGCTCAGCAATCCCAAATTGAACACTGTATCAACCTGTTAGTATTGCTGAGCAAATGGAACAAATCGTTTAATCTCACATCAGTGAAGAGCTTGCAACAAATGGCGATTGTTCATCTCCTGGATAGCATAAGCCTGGCACCGTATCTCAGGAATGGGGAAATACTTGATGTCGGAACAGGTGCAGGATTTCCCGGTTTGCCTCTGGCAATATTTAAACCAGACAATCACTTTGTATTACTGGACAGTAATATCAAGAAAACCCGTTTTGTAAAGCAGGCGACTCTGGAACTGGGGATCGATAATGTTGACATTGTCCATTCTAGAATTGAACATTTCCAGACTGGTATAAAATTTGATACTGTAGTGGCTCGGGCAGTTTCCACTCTGGCTCTCCTGATTGATCAGGTCTCGGGACTGATGAACGAAAGTGGACTGATTCTGCTTCCGAAAGGACAGTATCCACAGACTGAACTGGCAGAATTAAACAATTGTCAATATACAGTGGAAGAACTGGTTGTGCCGGGTCTGGAAGCCAAACGTCACTTGGTTTGTGTTGAACAGTGATACATTCCAACCATTTTTTACGAACAACTGAATTTACTTGAACTGACACCCAGGGTTTTCAAACATATTAAAGGAAAATGGCTAAAGTCATTGCGGTTGTTAATCAAAAAGGTGGAGTTGGCAAGACCACAACCAGTATTAATCTGAGCGCCTCACTTGCTCAGCGCCGAATGCGAGTACTGCTGATTGACCTTGATCCACAAGGAAATGCCACAATGGGATGTGGTATCGATGTCGATCAGGTGGAGCATTCAGCCTATCATTTGCTGACCGGTCAAGCCTATGCTGAAAATATTGCTGTCAAGGATGAAAAACTCGGATTTGATGTGATTGCCGGTGGCCCAGACCTGACGGCGGCTGAAGTGGAATTGATGGAATCGGAACAGCGTGAGAAAAAACTTGCCGAAGCTGTCAAAGTTCTGTCCATTGTCTATGACTATATCTTTATCGACTGCCCCCCTGCGCTGAATATTTTGACAGTCAATGCTCTGGTCGCTGCGCAGAGCATCCTGATCCCCATGCAATGTGAATATTATGCTCTGGAAGGCTTGTCAGCGCTGATGAATACACTTGCCGATGTACGCAATACAGTGAATCCTGAGCTCAAAGTCGAGGGATTGCTAAGAACCATGTACGACCCACGCAGTAATTTGACCAAGGAAGTCTCTGAACAGTTGGAAGAATATTTTAAAGACCAGTTGTTTGAAACCTGCATCCCGCGCAATGTGCGCCTCGCGGAAGCTCCCAGTCATGGAGTTCCGATCAATCAATATGATCAATCCTCACGCGGTGCAATCGCGTATAATGATCTGGCTAAAGAAATCACAAGCAGAAATCGAAAATCCCGGACAAACAGAAATTACACTGTTTCTCTCTAACTCTTCATTATTGATTCAAACATGGCAGTAAAAAAACGAGGTCTTGGCAAAGGTTTAGGTGCTTTGCTGGGCGATGCAGCTGTTACAGACACAGCTGTTGATGTGGAAACACTGATTACCGGGCAAACACCCAGTGAATCCAAAAGCCCGACTGAAGTACCGATTGAGTATCTGCAACCAGGACGCTATCAACCGCGTACCGATATTGACTCGGATCAATTGCAGGAACTGGCGTCTTCCATTAAGGAACACGGCATTGTTCAGCCAATTGTTATACGGCAACTCGCTGTCAACCGATACGAAATTATTGCGGGCGAACGTCGCTGGCGCGCTGCGCAACTGGCCGGTTTACATGAAGTCCCGGTTATTATCCGGGTATTGTCTGATCAGGACACTCTGGCCGTGGCCTTGATCGAAAACATTCAGCGTGAAGATTTGAATGTCATGGAAGAGGCCGAAGCGTACCAGCGTCTGTCAAAGGAATTTGATGTCACCCATCAGCATATCGCCCAGATTGTCGGAAAATCCCGTGCTGCGGTAACCAACATCATGCGCTTGATGGATTTGCATCACAGCGTACAGGCTTTACTGCGCGAGAAAAGCATTGATATGGGTCATGCCCGTGCCCTGCTTGCTGTTGATCAGGATAGCCAGGCGCAACTGGCAAAACAGGTTGTCAAAAACAACCTGACCGTGCGGGCTACAGAACAAATTGTTAAACGGCATTTAAGTGGAAAAGATCAACCGGATAACACCACTAAAGTTGAAAAAGACCCGGACATCGTGCGATTGGAAAACCAGTTATCCGAACAACTTGGCACTGAAACAAAAATTCAATATGCAGCAGACGGTAAAGGCAAACTCGTGATTAACTTCCACGACCTGGATCATTTGCAAGGTGTTCTGGCCAGGATCAGTTCTTAAATAGTATGTTGGTTTACACTGACTGACCAGGTTTTGAAGCATACTGTTATTCTTTCCTGTGGTCACCAATCCCCAGGAATGCTTCGTGAGTCCAGATTAAGTCTCCAAATTTAAGGGATTCCACTCTTTTTAAAGCCAGTTGATAGTTTTCAGAGGCTTTAGCCAAATCCCCTTTCTTTGAGGCATTAATACCGCTGCGTAATTTGGAAAAAGATTTTTCCAGTTTTGGTGCCCATCCTTCACTGGCGATTTCCTTCATGGACAGAATACTTTCTTTACCGTGTTTGAGTGAATTCTCCTGATCACCACCATCAGCTGCTTTGATCGCCTGATGCAGGTGGTCGATGCCACTTTTTAACCACTTGGTATTCTGATCAGAACTTCGATCTCCAGGATCAGGCCCGAGTATTCCCCTGGCATGAGCAGTTGATAACAATAAAAGACACAAGGTGATACTGGTAAGGATTATTGGTAATCCACGTTTTCTAATCATGAGATTGCCTCATTTATTAAGCCAATTTTCAAAAATTCGTTGCTAACCACTACAGAACAACCTCTTTGCGTATACCATCTACATAGATAGTTGTCAATTAAATGGTTAAAATTGTCAAAGGTTCCAAACTGAGCCAGAATTTGCAAACAATTTTGAATCATTGTGTTGTGTGACAGTTTATTATTGAATCCAAACAAAAATTTTAAATTACGCAGTCATTATAAAATGAAGGATTTAGCTCAACTGTCGAAGCGTCACCTTTTTGATAGCTTGAAACGGCCTTTATTTCATAGGTATAGCCCTTTAATGCTCCCAATAAGATTGGCTGTTTGCTTCGCAAATATTATCGCATTATCAACTTGACTGGGGAGGCCATCGTCATAAATAATCAAGACTGTTTTTGAAAGCTCAGGGCCAACTGGCGGGATCTTTGTTTTCCCAAACAGAGCGAGAAATTGCAACGCTTCCACCAGGCCATATTAATTAGCCATTACGACTGTTTGAAAAAGATAGAGAGATTTCCCCTCATCTAAATCCAGTATGACAGGTGCCTGATAACTGTCATGTAATGTCTGGCCATTTTTGAACTGTTGCAAAATACCAGTAAAATCATGATTGCCGTTTTCGGTTAATACAGCGCTGAACCAGGTCGGTTTGCCTGCTGAATCATACAGATAAGTCGCAAAGAAAATTTCTTTGCCTTGTTGTTCTATGGAAAAACCTCGCCCTGATTCTGACGCATTCCACCAACCTGTTCCCGGAGTGATAGCATCAACATTAAAACTACAACAGTAGATTAATGCCATAAACAAATATTTAATGACGAAACGGTTCATAATTAAGGTCAATTGCCTGCAAGGGATTCAGAGGGGTTTAATGATCGCTGGACTAAAAATACAGAGTACATGATTTTTTAAGGAAAGACATTGATTTTTAGTATAAATACTGCATGTATGAGCTCTCAATGCAAACAGAATTTCTCCAACACACTATTAATTGCCTTGAAATGACTCATAAAACCGCAAGCACAGATTACAAAAATTCAGCACCATCAACGATTGCAGTGTCTATGGCCGTTTTATTGACTGATGACGCTTTACTTATCTGGTCAAATTGATAAATAGCCAGGAAGAAATCTTGTGTGGAAGGGTAACGCTGTCAATAACTGGAAAATACAGTAGCAAGTGCTTGATCAAGTATTGCTTTAAAGAAATCTAAAGGATTTCCCAGTTAATCATTTAATCCCCATTGCAGGGAATTGGATCTAGAATTGGTTGGACAAAAGCCGCGAGAACCTCATCAGAAAACAGTCCGTCTACTGTACCAGAGTAATCTGTATGATTCATGCCAGGATGGAGAGACATAACCATACTGGATTTGAAAAGTGAACATTTCTATTTTGCCTTAAATGTTTAATTAGCACGCAGATATTATCTGGTGGCTACTCGGATAATTTACAAATACATCGCAAAGCAAACCTAGAAAAAACCTTCCAGTTTTCGAAAGATTTATTTATGACTTATATATGAGTATTTGTTATTAGATTATATCTTAAGGAAATTTAAAATTTAAAGGGTTATATTCTGTATCTAGCGGAATATTATAATAATTTACACTGTGTTACATCTTATTTTTACAGTTTTTTGTTTATGAATATACTTATTTGTTTTTATTTACAATAATAAAGTGCTCAAGAAATTGCACTTTTCTTGCGTTGCGCATACTATTTGCTTAACCGGTTAAATATTGCAGGATTAACCGGTGTCAATAAACAGCAAAGTGGAGGAGTATGTGTTATGAGTTTTAATCTGATTGATCTCATTAAAGATCAACTGAGTGACCAAGTGATGGAGTATATCGCTAATCTGGTGGATGGGGATTCAGAGCAAGTCAGTACGGCAGTTAACAGCGCCATTCCTGGTTTGTTGAGCGGTCTCCTGAATTTAGGTTCTGATCAGGGCGCAGCTAAAAATATAGTGAATGTAATTAAAGACCAGGATGAGGGTATTCTTGAAGATCTAACAGGACTGCTGGGAGGCGATGAGAGCCGGGGCGCTATGTTGGAAGCGGGCTCCCGATTACTGGGTTCGTTATTTGGAAACAGTGGCTTGGGAAAGCTTTCTGAAGCGATTGGTGGGTTTAGTGGGATTGGAAATAAATCGAGTCAATCTCTACTGGGAATGCTGGCACCTTTAGTTTTTAGCGTGATTAAGCGTAAATTACTGGATGATGGAACTCTGAATTTAAGTAGTTTGATGAAGTTGTTTACAGATCAAAAAGAAAATATTGAAGTTGCAATGCCATCTGGTTTTGACAAGCAATTACAGGCTTCAGGATTTAGCAGCCAATTTAGCAAAAATATCAAGGAGGTTTCAGAGGATGTTGGTGAAACAGTTGAGGAAGTATCCTCAGCTGGTGCGGCGTGGTTTGCCCGTGTGGTACCACTATTAATTTTATTGGGTGTAATCTGGTTTGCCTACAACCAGTTTATCAAGGATGAAATCGAAATTCCTGAGAGTGCGCTGCCTGAACTGAAAACACCTGCTGTAGATTTATCCGCCAAACAGGTACCGCCAGTGGTGGCCAATCAAGCCAATGAAATTCCACCAACTGTTGCAGATTCGATTCCCGTTTTGACTTTACCCAAAACCAATGTCAAGGAAGAACTGGATGTGATTCTTGGTTCTGTGACGAGTACAGTTGGTAATATCACGGATGTTGCCAGTGCAAAACAGGCACTTTCACAGTTAACTGTTGCCAGTGATAAACTCAGCGGATTATCAGATCTGGTTGCATCACTTCCAGAAACTGCTAAGGAGCCAATCAAACAAATTGTTGCGGGCGCTGTTCCCGGTATTAAAGGTTCTCTGGATAAAGCCTATGCCATTCCTGGAGTTGGGCCAATCATTCAACCCATTGCGGATAGTTTGTTACAGAAACTTGCTTTGTTCGAGTAGTCGGAGCATCGACATATTTTTTTATCGGATTTTCTGTCTGGAATTGGAAGTCCCGGTATTGCAGTGTAGATAACTTGTTAAATGACAATTGCAGTTGAACCAGTTGACACAGGCCTCTGGTAATGGACAGGTACACAGTCCAGAACCAGAGGTCATATTTTTGGATACAATTAAACAGTGAATTTACACAAAAACCCCAATTTTACGCTTAATCTGAAGGACGGAACGTTTAGATATGGCTTCATGTAAAATTTTAAATACACAATACTCCCCAAAAACTTCAAGCCACACGTGATAATTCAAATATCTGTCAAAATAAATTACATTTCCAACATCATTAAGCCCAATCTCGTTATTTAATTCAATTCTTGCTTGCTCAGAGCAACTTTAATCAAATAATTTAAGCTTTTAAATATTTGTTTTTAATATATATTCAGTTAATTTCAATTCTAATCTGTTGTCAGTGGCTTGTATGAGTTGAGATATTGATTTGCGCTTTAAGCCTGTTATCAATTTAATCAATTAGTGCAGTGATAACATTAAAATTAAATTAATAATAATGATTAAACCTGTCACTTAAGCCTTGTGTCAGTGTGGAGCAGGTGACTACTGATGACATATTTTTCAAAGCGGCTTTTATGCTGCCCAGGCATACTTATGCTGGTTATTTCTATCGCCCAAGCAGATTTTTTCCGGCTCATTACAAGCTGTTTACAGCGGAAAATGTATTTTGCTTATCGCAACCGCATTGTTCCGACATTGAGACATTTGAAATATACCGCGCCTTACATGCATGATGAACGTTTTTCCGAACTCAGTGAGGCTCTGAAACACTACAACAAACCTCCTGACAATAACCTGGTGTTCCATGAGAACAGTGCATTGAATTTAACAGCTAGAGAGCTGGATCAGTTACAAGCGTTTCTGATGACTCTTTCCAGTGATGCAGCCATTCAATAACATCTGGTTACCCAATGCCGACCAGGCACATGGTCATGTTCTTCTTCTGATATAAACCTGACAGTTCGATTTTTAGGACTGATTATTTAATACGCATTCCTGGTTCAGCGCCTTCATCCGGTTCGAGTAGAAAGATATCTGATCCACCAGGTCCTGCAGCCAGAACCATGCCTTCTGAGACACCAAAGCGCATTTTTCTTGGTTTCAGGTTTGCCACCATAACAGTGAGGCTGCCTTCCAGATCCTCCGGGTTATAAGCAGACTTGATACCTGCAAACACCTGTCTGGTTTCGTTTCCTCCAAGGTCGAGTGTTAGTTTGAGCAGTTTTTTGGTGCCTTTTACATCTTCTGCTTTGGTAATCTTGACGACTCTCAGGTCAACTTTGGTAAAGTCCTTAAAATCAATCTGTTCTGCAATCGTTTCAGCATCGTCCTGGTCGTCAATATTTTTGGAAGACCTGGGGGCAGCTGGTACATTTATTTCATCTGCAGGTTTTTGATCAGTGTCCGTCGATTCTTTTTCAATCCCAAGCATCGCATCAATGTCATCCTTGTTAACGCGTGTCATTAATGGATTGAAGTTATTGATGGCGTGATTGAGTAAAGGTTCTGCATCTGTGGGCCAGGATTGCGGGTCGATATTGAGAAAGGCTTCAGTTGCCACTGCTGTTTTGGGGAGTACCGGGCGTAAATAAGCCATTAACAATCTAAATAAATTAATTCCCATACTGCAGATTTCGATTAATTCCTGGTTTCTGTCCTGGTCTTTGGCGATAACCCAGGGTTTTTTCTCATCGATATACTGGTTGGCCAGATCAGCCAGTTCCATAATCTTTCGCATGGCTTTTGAGTATTCTCTGGATTCATACGCACCGGCTATCTCAAACTGGGCATTCACGAAAGTCTGGAACAGATCGGGTTCACAGCATTGTTCTGATAAAGTGTTATCGCCACGTTTTTTAATAAAGCCACTGCAGCGGCTGGCGATATTGACAACTTTACCAACCAGGTCGGAATTGATACGTTGGGTGAAATCGTCGAAACTCAAGTCGATGTCATCGACACCATTACTCAGCCTGGCTGCGAAATAATAACGCAGGTGTTCCGGTTGCAAGTGGTCGAGGAATTTACGCGCTGTGATAAAAGTACCTCTTGATTTGGACATTTTTTGACCATCAACAGTCAGAAAACCATGCGCGAACACACCGTTTGGAGTTTTGTATCCAGCGCCCTCCAGCATCGAAGGCCAGAACAAGGCGTGAAAGTTGATGATGTCTTTGCCGATAAAATGATAAAGCTCGGTATCCTGCCCTGGCTTCCAGTAATCGTCAAAATTCAAATCCTGTTTTTCACATAATGCACGGAAACTGGCCATATATCCGATTGGCGCATCCAGCCACACATAAAAATATTTACCCGGTGCATCAGGAATTTCAAAACCGAAGTAAGGTGCATCTCTGGAGATGTCCCATTCTTCCAGTCCGTTGGTCAGCCATTCATCAATTTTATTGGCCATTTCGGGTTGCAGGTGTCCGGCATGTGCCCATTCCTTCAACATGCTGGTAAATTCAGGCAACTTGAAAAAATAGTGCAAAGAGCTTTTTTCAACCGGCGTAGCACCGGATACAGCTGAAATCGGATTTTTTAGATCTGACGGTGCATAAGTCGCTCCGCACACTTCGCAGTTATCACCATGCTGGTCAGCCGCTCCACATTGCGGACATTCCCCTTTAATGAACCGGTCAGGCAGAAACATGTTTTTTTCCGGGTCAAAGAGCTGACTGATGGTCCGGGTTGAAATCAAATCCTTCTCGCGCAGGACTCGGTAAATCTGTTCTGATAATTCGCGGTTTTCAGGGGAGTGGGTGCTGTGATAATGATCAAATGCAACGCTGAAATCACTGAAATCCGTTTGATGGTCTTTGGCTATCTGTTCAATCAACTGTTCCGGGTCTATCTGCTCTTGTTGTGCCTTGAGCATAATCGCCGTGCCATGCGCATCATCGGCGCAAACATAATGGCAAATGTTGCCGCATTGTTTCTGAAACCGTACCCAGATATCAGTCTGGATGTATTCAACAAGATGTCCTAAATGGATTGGGCCGTTTGCATAAGGTAGTGCGCTGGTTACAAGTATATTTCGTGATGACATAATTTAATTCTTTTATTATTGACTGAATATCCGGCTGAAAAGGCACGCCGGGATGGTCGGGTAATGACGAGTGTTTCGATGCTTCATTAAGGTTTGACTGCAGTGATTGTGAGGAGCAAATTGGGCAGTTGATTGAAATTGATTGCAGCCGTGGTTTGGAATCAGTAGATGTCTGGATTTCAGCTGACAGAATCAATCAATTTAACTGGGTATAATTTGCTCGACTTGCTTATTTAGATTTACATCAATCAACAATCATGTAACCATTAATTCAGCATTCATGATCACTAGTGAAAACAAGCGAGTGAAGGTTATTCATCGTTCCCCTGGTTCAGCTTTACCTGACATAATATGACGCTGTCAAATAAAGTAGATAACCCAATAGGATAACTGTCATTGCGTTTACAATCAATTAAGTCATTAAAAAATCGATAAAGATCTTCCCTAAATATATGAATCCTAATCAGCAACGTATTCAATCCAAACTCACTGAAATTAATGCGCCATTTCTAAAAAAAGACTTAATATCAACCAATTGCGTTAAATCAATTGATATTGAAGAAGACAAATCGACGGTTACAATCGATATCTGTTTAGGCTATCCATGTGAAAAAAATATCCAGGCATTGATCACTCAAGTCAGACAAGCTGTTGAGTCAATTAATCCGGACTATCAGGTTACTGTCAATGTCAGCACAAAAATCCTTGCACATGAAGTCCAGAAAGATTTAAAACCGAAAGACAATATCAAGAATGTGATTGCGGTTGCTTCCGGCAAGGGTGGTGTTGGAAAATCCACAACTGCTGTCAATCTGGCACTTGCACTTGCTGACAGTGGCGCTCGTGTTGGCATGCTGGATGCCGATATCTATGGCCCTAGCCAGCCACGCATGTTGGGTTTGTCAGGTCCCCCGCAAAGTCCTGATAACAAGCATATGGAACCCAAATTGGCTTATAACGTACAGTCCATGTCGATCGGGTTTCTTGTCGAAGAAGATACACCGATGATCTGGAGAGGTCCAATGGTCACTTCTGCCCTGCAACAGTTGTATAACGAAACGTTATGGGATGATCTTGATTATCTGATCATCGATCTGCCTCCTGGTACCGGCGATATCCAGTTGACCTTGTGCCAGAATATTCCGGTCAGTGCTGCGGTAATTGTTACTACGCCCCAGGATATTGCTTTGCTGGATGCAAAAAAAGGACTGAGAATGTTCGAAAAAGTCAATGTTCCGGTACTTGGAATTATAGAAAACATGAGTGTCCATGTTTGCAGCCAATGCGGTCATAAGGAGGCAATTTTCGGTGAAGGGGGTGGTCAGATCATGGCTGCAAAATACAACACGACGTTACTTGGCCAATTACCCCTGGATATTAACATACGAAAACATGCTGACCAGGGGCATCCAACAGTCATCGCCGATCCCGATAGCCATGTCGCTCAATCCTACCGTGAATTGGCTGGACGTGTGGCTGCCGAGTTGTCTTTGAGACCGAAAGATTATCGTGGAAAATTCCCGAAAATCGTGGTTGAAAACAAATAATACAAATCGACTTTAAACCAATACTACTTTTAATCAGGATACAACTATGGGGGTTAAATCAGATCGCTGGATTCGCAACATGGCTCAGCAGCATGACATGATCGTACCGTTTGAAGCCAATCAAGTCAGATCACAGGATTCACAACGTGTCATTTCATATGGAACATCAAGCTATGGTTATGATGTTCGCTGTTCCGATGAATTCAAGATATTTACAAACATTAATTCGGCTGTTGTTGATCCCAAGGATTTTGATTCCCAAAGCTTTGTGGACATCAAATCCGATGTTTGCATTATTCCTCCCAATTCCTTTGCTCTGGCTCGCACGGTCGAATATTTCCGTATACCCAGAGATGTGTTGACGATTTGTCTGGGCAAATCGACTTACGCGCGCTGTGGAATCATCGTCAATGTCACACCTCTGGAGCCAGAATGGGAAGGTCATGTGACTCTTGAATTCTCCAACACGACTCCCCTGCCGGCTCGGATTTATGCCAATGAAGGTGTCGCTCAAATGTTGTTTATCGGTGCTGACGAAATCTGCGAAATGTCATATAAAGATCGCGGTGGAAAATACCAGGGACAACGTGGTGTCACACTGCCCAAAGCATAAGGCAAAAAAAATGACTTCACCAAAATCAAAAACTATATTGATTACCGGTTGTTCCAGCGGGATTGGCCTGGATACCGCAACCCGGTTAAAAGACAAAGGTTACCGTGTCATTGCATCAGCCAGAAAAGCTCAGGATGTTGATCGATTACGAGCAGATGGATTTGAAGCAGTGCAACTGGATCTGGCTGATAGTGATAGCATTCAACAAGCGGTCAACGCTGTTTTTGAAATGACTGGTGGAAAACTCGATGCGTTGTTCAACAATGGCGCGTTTGGTCAGCCTGGCGCTGTCGAGGATTTAACGCGGGATGTGCTGCGCGAGCAATTCGAAACGAATTTTTTTGGAACACATGAACTGACCAATTTGATTATTCCTGTGATGCGTCAGCAAGGACATGGGCGGATTATCTATAACAGTTCTGTGCTGGGTTTTGTCGCTCTTAAATATCGAGGGGCATACAATGCCAGTAAATTTGCGCTTGAGGGTCTGGTCGATACATTGCGGCTAGAATTAAAAGACACTCAGATATTCCCGATACTGGTAGAGCCGGGACCAATTTTGACTAAATTCAGGGATAATGCATATCAATTGTTCAAGAACAATATCAATATCAGTCAGAGCGCCCATTCCGATGTCTATCAAGCACTGTCTCGTAAACTTGAATCGGAAGGTCCGGTTGTGCCTTTTACTCTTGGCCCTGAAGCAGTCACCAGCAAGGTTATCAAAGCACTGGAATCTCCCAGGCCAAAAGCCCGCTATTACGTGACATTTCCAACTTTTTTGCTGGGAGGACTCAAGCGAATTCTTCCTGATGCCTTGCTGGACCGTGTGCTAATCAGGATTTAATACAGATTGACAACAACTCCAACAGGCTTTGGTTTAGTCTCTTGTCGGTTTATCAGTCATCAGCTTCTTTTCTGCAAAACAGGCTGTTCATAGCATCAGGTTGGCAAGACTATCCTGTTTGATCGGTTTTTAACGCTCTTCACCTGTTTTACATCAATAAAAACAACACAACACATATTTTATGTTTCACGTGAAACATATCTTGTAAGTGATTGTTTTTGCATTTTCATTCTTATGTCAATCAATACAGTCTACAGTAGGGTTTTGATTCAATGAATGTGGTGTTAATCACATCATAGGATTCCACATCTGGTGCGTTCTTGTTCTCTAATTCTTGACAACAAACTCAACTAACTGCAAGACTTTACAAAGATTGAACCAATTACAGACACATGACCATGAATGTGTTGACAACATTTCACTATTTTTAAAGCAAATTAAACATAATCAATAATGAAAACATATCCCATCATCAATATTTCTGTGGAAACGACATACCTGGATGACGAATCTCGCCCTGAAAAGGAGCATTATGTTTTCGCATACCAGGTCTCAATCGAAAATACCGGCCCCTGCTCTGCAAAATTGCTTGATCGTCATTGGGTCATCAACGATGCTAACGGACGCGAATTGACTGTCAGCGGAGAAGGAGTGGTTGGTGAGCAACCTCATCTCGAGCCTGGAAGCGTTTTTACTTACTCCAGCACGGCAGTGATACAGACTCCTGTTGGTATCATGCAAGGGAAATATCGCTGGATATCCGATGCCCAGGAATACTTTTATACTCAAGTCCCGAAATTCACTCTCTCTATCCCCAGAACTCTGCATTAATGGTTTGATTGATACTTTATGGGACTATATGCAATTGGCGATGTGCAAGGTTGTACAACGTGTTTGAGACGGTTGCTTGATACGATCAAATTTGATCCATCAATTGATCGACTATGGTTTGTCGGAGATCTTGTTAACCGGGGGCCGGATTCGCTGGGCAGCTTACGTTTAATTCGGGAGCTGGATGATTGTTCAGTCAGCGTTCTGGGTAATCATGACCTGCATTTAATTGCAGCTGCTTATGGTGTTGCAAAAGTTAAAACCGGCGATACTCTACAGGACATTCTTGACGCATATGACTGTGCTGAACTGATTGATTGGCTTCGACACAGGCCGTTGTTTCATGTGGAATCGCCTTATTGTCTTGTTCACGCCGGGGTTGCGCCGCAATGGAGTATTGACGATGCTGTCCGCTATGCGTCCGAGGTAGAGCGTGTACTTCAAAGTGACCGGATATCTGAATTCCTGACGCATATGTATGGCAATGAGCCGTCACTATGGAGTGAACATCTTACTGGCTGGAATCGTCTACGATTAATCACCAATACATTTACCAGAATTCGTTATTGCACGTCTCAAGGCGTTTTACAAATGAAAGAGAAAAGAGCACCTTGTGAGACTGATCAGCCAATCATACCCTGGTTTGAGTTCCAAAGCCGTAATACTGACTTCTCAACTATTGTTTTCGGTCATTGGTCTACACTGGGTTTGCGTATAAACCAAAATTCCATAGCCGTGGATACGGGATGTGTCTGGGGAGGCGCATTGACTGCTGTTCAACTGGATAACAATAACCAGGTATTTCAAGTGTCTTGTTCCTGAGCCTGAACAGCACCTGATGCAGACGAGTTGTTAACCAAATCAATAAATGAAATAGCCGGCGTTGTTTCAGTTGCCGGGATACTTTCTTCGTTTTCAACCTGCCATTCAATGACATTATATTCTGGGAAATATGTGTCTCCTTCATAGGTTTTGTGTATCAGCGTCATATACATCCTGTTTGCCACAGGTAATGCATGTCGATAGATTTCACTGCCACCGATAATCATAATTTCAGAGCTGTCACGGTGGGCTTCAATAGCGTTTTTCAATGATGTGTAAGCAAGGCAACCTGGTTCTGAAAAATCCGGGTTTCTGCTGATGACGATATTGGTCCTGCCAGGTAATGGTCGTCCCAGTGAATGCCAGGTATTCCTTCCCATCACAATTGGCTTGTTCATGGTGATGGATTTGAAGCGTTTCAAATCGACTGAGAAATGCCATGGTAATTGATTGTTAAGGCCAATTACCATGTTTTCAGACATTGCAACAATAATTGATATCTGGCTCATAAGTTCCTTGTTAATTAAAAAATAATAAACATTGAGTGTTCAATTTGTATTTAGATCATAGTGATACAAGGTTTTAGCAATGATGAATGTATTAACACTATTTTGTGAGGCCTCGTGTACACCCAGCTACCGCTGAAGAGAATTTTTTGATATAAAAAACGACTGAGCCAATGATAAAAAATATAAAAATAGACAAGAGCTTACGAGTTCTAATCAATGTTTCACGTGAAACATTGATTAGAACTCGAAGCAAAATAATGAATTAAACAGTTTCAGCCAAGGTTAATATTATAAACCGTAAACTGCCACATGCTATGATCAGCATATTATGATGGCGAACCGTACGAGAAACAATTGGGAGAAATGTATGAATTTACTGGATTTGATTTTAAATGATTCAAATAGCCAGGTCGTCGGACAACTCGCTAAACGAGCTGGCGTATCTGAAAATGAAATTGGAAAAATTCTTGAACAGGCTGTGCCTGCAGTATCAAGAGGTATGAAGTCCAAAATGACAGATGAAAATGGACTGTCCAGTATCCTGGATATTCTCAAAGACAAACAGCCTGAGCGTTATATCGAGCAACCGGATATTCTCACAGATGACAAAAAAGTTATTGATGATGGAAATTCAATTCTTGGTGAAATCTTTGGCAACAAGGATACAAGCCGCGAAGTTGCATCAAGAGTTGCAACGAAAACGGGAAGCAGTTCGGGTATTGTAAAGATGCTTTTACCGATTATCGCCAGCCTGGCTATGGGCGCGCTCAGTAAAAAAGGTAATACAGGTGTTACTACAGCCCAGGCAAATCAGTCAGGCGGAATGATAGGCATGGTCAAGGATTTTATTGATGCTGATGACGATGGAAGCATTGTCGATGATTTGTTTACGATGGCTGCACGACGATTCTTTTAGGAATTTTATACAAGGGAGATAACAATGGGATTATTTGATTTTGTATCAAACATCGGGAATAACCTGTTTAACAAAGATGATGAGGCTTCAGAAAAAATACAGACTTACATTGAAGAACAGAACCCGGGTATTAATGATTTAACTGTCGCCTACAATGATGGCGCTGTAACCTTGAGTGGCCAGAGTGACTCGTATGAAGCTGTGGAAAAAGCCGTATTGATGGCCGGAAATGTAAAAGGTGTCAATGTAGTACTCAATGAAATAGCCGTTGATGAGGCGCCAACTGAGAACGTCGAATATTATCTGATTAAATCGGGGGATACGCTGTCAAAAATTGCCAAGCAGTACTATGGAAATGCCATGGATTATCCTAAAATATTTGAAGCAAATCGCGAAGTCATTCAAGATCCAGACAAGATTTTTGTTGGACAAAAAATCCGTATACCGCTGGCCTGATTAATTAAACAGAGCATACCATACCGAAGGGGCGATTTATCGCCCCTTTTCATTATTGGTAGCGGATATCTTCAGATGACTTGCTTTCTGTATCCATCAACCTGTTCTGTGCTAATCAACTGTTAATTTACTCTGACAACTACTGATGCATCAAACATCCGGGCACTGGAAACTGGGCTTCATACTTGCGCTGAGTACAGCGCTGTTATGGGGTTTATTGCCAATTGCATTGAAGAAGTTGCTGCTCCAAATGGATGCTTTTACGGTGACATGGTACCGCTTCTTTGCTTCAGCTGTTTGCTTGCTATTGTTTCAACGATTCATTGCCAGAGTCAGACCTTTTCCTACTCTCAATCCATTTAAGCCCGGTTTACTGT
>JAHZJL010000085.1 GCA_022600935.1 Gammaproteobacteria bacterium | reverse complement strand
TTGATTCAGTCTTTGAAAGACCCAGCACTGTATCCTCATCAGGTTGAAGAATTCCGACTGATCGAAACCCATATTTCCTGGGTATTGCTGACTGGCAGTTATGCTTATAAAATCAAAAAACCACTGAATCTCGGATTTCTCGATTTTTCCAGTCTGGAAAAACGTCGACATTACTGCCATGAAGAATTGCGTTTGAATGCTCGACTGGCTCCTGATATTTATCTGGATGTCGTTGCAATCTGCGGAACTGAAGAACAACCAACATTAGATGGTTCGACCCCAGCAATAGACTATGCTGTCAAAATGCGTCAGTTTGATCCAGATAAAACCTTTGATCATCTCCTTGTTAAGAATCTTTTGACGACTGAACACATCAAACAAACAGCCAACATCATTGCCGATTTTCACAACAGCATCGACAGTGCAACAGACGCTATGGAATTTGGCAGTGCTGATCTGGTTATAAAGCCGGTGCGGGAAAATTTTAGCCAGATACACAAGCTTGCTGGTATTGAACAACCGGACAGTTTAAAACATTTTGCAGAATGGATCGAACAGCAGCATCGCGCACTTGTCCCATATTTCAATGAACGAAAACAGTCTGGTTATATTCGTGAATGTCATGGCGACTTGCATCTTGGTAACATCGCTTTGATTGACAATGAAGTCGTGCCGTTTGACGGTATTGAATTTAATCCATCTCTGTACTGGATCGACGTTATTAGTGAGGTTGCTTTTTTGGTGATGGATTTACAGGAAAAACAGCGACCCGAGCTGGCTTACCATTATCTGAATACTTACCTGCAAAACAGTGGTGATTACACTAGTCTCAAGTTGCTGCGTTTTTATCTGGTCTATCGAGCCATGGTCAGAGCCAAAGTCAATGCGATTCGTGCCAGCCAAAGTACGTCTGCCGAAGAACATCAGTTGGCTTTAACCAGCTATCATGACTATTTGCAATTAGCAGATCATTACACTCAAACATCAAAACCATTGATGATGATCATGCACGGCGTTTCCGGCTCTGGAAAAAGCTGGTTGTCTGAACAAATCATTAATCAGCATCCGGCTATCAGGTTACGTTCTGATGTGGAAAGAAAACGCTTACACAACCTTCCAGCTCAACAAAAAAGTCATTCCGGTCTGGATTCAGGGATGTATGGCCAGACAAGCACTGATATGACATACCAACATTTGTTGCAACTGGCTATCGAAGTTATTAACAGCGGTTACAACGTGATTGTGGATGCAACCTTTGTACAACAAAAGCATCGCAATTTGTTTTTCAACCAGGCTGTAACTTTACAGATCCCGTTTCTGATTGTGCATACTCAAACGGATAAACAGACTTTACTGAACCGGATACAAGCTCGTGCGCAGCAGTCGGATAATGTATCAGAAGCCGATCATAGCATATTGGAAAAGCAACTCGATACAATACAGCCATTAAGTGTTGATGAGCTGAAATACAGCATTAGCATCGATACTGGCCAAGCCACGCATTTATCCAAACTATGGCAGTTACTCGAAAATAAAATTCACATCCCATATGCGCATATTGCTAATTAAGATAATGTTTCTGTCAGATGCATTACAATCAATTATCTCTCTAACTATCCAGAATAGACAGCTATGGAACCACATCTTGTCGAATTCCAGAATTTAGCCATCGCTCTGGCACTAGGCCTTCTGATTGGCCTCGAACGTGGCTGGAAAGAGCGCAGTGCAGAGGAGGGCAGTAGATTGGCAGGCATCAGAACGTTTGGTCTGGTCAGTTTGCTAGGAGCGCTTTGACAGCTTCTGACCCTCAAGTAAACTCCTTTTGTTCTTGGCATCTCGTTCCTGGTCTTTACCTTTTTGGTCATTAGCGTCTCTTTCATGGAAGCACAACGCAAACAGGTATACGGCATTACCACCTCAGTTGCACTGATGGTGGCTTTTGCTCTTGGTGCGTTGGCAATGCGGGGTAATACAGCATTGGCTGCTGCTGCAACGGCTGTTACTGTTACCCCGCTTGGCTTAAAAACCGGTGTTACACAGTTGGATACAGTCCCTAGAATCACATGAAATGACAGCTGTATTTAAATTAGCCTTGATTTCCGCTGTGATGTTGCCAATTCTTCCAGATCGAACCTTTGACCCATGGCAAGTGTTCAATCCTTACCAGACCTGGTGGATGGTGGTGCTCATCAGCAGCATATCATTCAGTGGTTTTTGCTATCAAAACCGCTTTCCCTCGCTTCGACTTCTATTCTCGGACAGCCTCCTAGCATCTTCAACCGCAGTGACATTAAGTCTGTCCCGCTTATTCCATAATCATCGCAACATTCCTCGTGTGCTATCTGCAGGTGTGCTCGTGGCTTCGGTGACAGTGTTCCCGCGTATTTTGCTGGTGGTTAGCGTCATTCAACCAAAATTGGTAGCGCTACTCATCTGGCCGCTAGGAATCGTCAGCTCTATTGGTTATATCATTGTCTGGTGGTTGGTTAAACACAGTGAAACTGCAACAGCAACATCGGCACAAAGTCTGCAATTGGAAAACCCGTTCGATCTTGGTATGGCCATGAAGTTCGGTGCGATATTAGCAGTCATCATGCTACTGTCCCGCCTATTACAGGATAGCCTGGGGCAAGTAGGAATTTATCTTTTGGCCGGAATTTCGGGAATTACCGATGTTGATGCGATTACTCTTTCTCTGTCCCAAATAGTCGACAAAGATATCTCAACGCAATTAGCCGCAAATGGAATTTTACTCGCAGCGGCAGTGAATACAATTGGTAATGGACTAATAGTAGCAGTGAGTAGTGGTGGTGATATGGCTAAATGGGTCGTTGGTGTATTCCTGTGCCTAATAGGCGCAGGTA
>JAHZJL010000008.1 GCA_022600935.1 Gammaproteobacteria bacterium | reverse complement strand
TTGCATGGATTAGCCAGCTGATTATTCAAACCGGGCTATACTCAAAACAAAGATATCTGGTGTTAGTGAAATCATGACCAATAGAAGAAAACATAGGCGCTATGTCAGTCCTGAGCCATTTGAGGTTTATCATAATGAATCTGGAAAATTACTTGGTTTACTTGTTGATCTGTCGGTAGGCGGATTGTTATTAAGAGCTGACTCTTGTCTTGAGAGTGGCACCGTATATCAGTTGAAAATCAAACTCAAAGAACGTTTGGTGGAATCCAGAATTATTCGGTTTTGTGCTGAAGTTGTTTGGGTGAATCATTTGAAACAACAGGGAATAAGTTGCGCCGGATTTCTGATTACAGATATTTCTGATGATGATTTAGAGCGCATTGAACAACTTCTGGATGCCTGGGAAGTTGCAATGAGCAATATCTATGAAGAATTGGATGTATAGAATATACGAAATTGGTGGGTAAAAAATCCACCGATTTCAAACACGTTACTACAGATTATTTATTCGGTCAGCGTTCAGGTATCAAGCCCAAAATCCGCAACAATATCGATGGATTGTGCAGAATCCTGCATATTTCTTTGTACTAATCACACGCTGAAGTCATGAATAGTCAAGATCGGCTATGATATCGATATCAGCAAGGATTCCCGAATCATTTGTATCAAGCCTGACTAGTTCGGTTTGGTGTTTTTTTATGATAGATTGTGCGCCCTTATCTCCTGCCAGTGCGATCAGTTCTTGTTTAAACTTTTTGGAAAAACCTACAGGGTGTCCGCGTTTGTTTTGATAAAAAGGGGCAACGATGGATGCGCCGGTTTGCAGGGCCTGGTAGACTTTTTGTGCGGTTCTGGGTTGGACATACGGCATATCGGCCAGTGCAATAATCCAGCCGTGACTCTCTGCTGAGCATTGAATTCCATATGAAAGTGTTGTGGCCATTCCCTGAGTGGCTTGTTTGCAAACAGATACAGGGATATCCAGTTCTTTAAATATCTTGGCACGCAGAGGTTGGTGTGGCCCAATGATAGCAAGAATAGTTGGTATGGCTTGCTGTAAATTCCGGGCAGTAACACTACAGATGGTTTGTTGATTTGGTAGGTTGGCCATCAGCTTGTCGCTGCCGAAACGACTGGAATTCCCGGCTGCCAGCAGGATTGCGGTTATTTTGCGCTCAGGGCTTTGGATGTTCAAGCCGGGTTTGGACGTTGACAAGTTGTGCAGCGATAGATACGGCAATTTCAGCAGCGCTGCGGCTGCCAATATCAAGACCTATTGGGCCATGCAGGCGGTTGATCTGCTTTGTTGTGAGTTCAAGTTGGGCCAGTCTGGTTCGGCGTTTATCGGTGCTGCGTTTTGAGCCAAGGGCTCCAATATAAAACGCGTCAGAATTCAGAGCGACCATCAAGCCCATATCATCGATCCGGGGATCGTGAGTGAGCGCGACAATTGCACTATGGCAATCGACAGTGTTGTTATTCAGCCAGTCATCAGGATATTGGTCATTTACGTTGATTTTATTATTGCGCCAGGTTTGCCGGTAGGTCTGGCGCGGATCACAGACATGAATAGAGTAACCCAGCATTTGTGTAATTGGTATCAGACAATACGCGATATCGACAGCACCAATAATGAACATCCGCCAAAGTGACCCATAGCTGACAGTCAGCCAGGGTGTTTTATAGGTGCAGCCAGTATGCGTTGGTTGCTCAAGCAGCAGACTGTTGCCGTTATTCACGTGATAACTGCGGCTGATACGCTGACCGGATTGCAGTGCATCCAGAATGGTTTCCAGTTCGTATCGATCAGTCAGTGGCTCGATAGCCAGTTCGATTTCACCACCGCAAGCCAGTGCTGCGCGCGCATCGTCCTGATCACCACCAAAGCAAATAGTCATGGGTTGGTCAGGAAAGTTATTCAGTAAAGATGTTATCAAGTCATCTTCGGCGCATCCACCGGAAACCGAGCCGATAAATTGCCCATCATCACGCAACGCAAATTGCGCCCCTGGTCGCCTGGGTGTATGGCCAGAGGTGCTGATTACTGTTGCCAGTATCACCCGATGGTGGTTTTTAAGCCAGTTGCATAGTGTTTGCAGAAAAGCGATCTCAGTGGCAATGACGTCAGTCATCGGCAACATTGATATTTGGTGATTTGGTTTCTGTAAGGTGACTACCTATTTCAGCGGCAGCTTGTTTTATGGCGGCTCGAATGCGCGGGTATGTCCCGCAGCGGCATAGATTGCCGGACATTGCTTGATCGATCGCCTGGTTATCAGGGTTTGGATTGGTATTTAGCAGCGCTGCAGCGCTCATTAACTGACCCGACTGACAATAGCCGCATTGTGGCACATCAAGGTTGAGCCAGGCTTGTTGCAGTGGGTGCAGTTGTTTGCCTTTCAAGCCTTCAATTGTTGTCACAGCCTTGTTGCTGACCTGAGATAAAGGCGTGATGCAGGAACGAGTCGGTTGACCATCCAGATGGACAGTGCATGCTCCACATAAGCCTTGCCCGCACCCAAACTTGCTGCCGGTTAATTGCAGATGATCGCGTAATACCCAGAGTAACGGCGTCTCTTCATCTACATCAATCTGATAGCGTTGTTGATTCACAATAATATCAGTCATACCCTACTCCCGGCAACATTATGCTTGTAGATGATAACCAGCGCTGGCTATCGGCAATTGGCGCAAGCGTTCTCCGGTCGCAGCAAAGATCGCATTACAAAGCGCTGGAGCAATCGGAGGTGTACCTGGTTCACCTACACCGGAAGGCGTTTCATTGCTGTCCACCAGAACCACATCGATAAGAGGGCACTGGTTCAAGCGTAATACCGGATAATCATGAAAATTACTTTGCATCACTCGACCATTCTTTATGGTGATTTCTGCATCCAGCGCTGCGCTCAGTCCGAATACGATGCCACCCTGCATTTGCGCGACCACTGCATCCGGGTTAATCGCAATTCCGCAATCAACTGCGCAGACGATGCGGTGTAGCGTTATGTTTTTATTGGCATCAACTGAAAGTTCGACCACCTGCGCGACAAAGCTGTTAAATGATGCGTGGACAGCAATGCCCTGGTGATGGTTGGTTTTCCCCCAATTACTGTGTTGTGCGGCCAGTTCCAGAACGTTGAGCAAACGGGGGTGTTGTTGCAATAGATTGCGACGGTACAGATAAGGGTCTGTCTTGGCTTTATGCGCGATTTCATCAATGGCGCTTTCCACAAAAAATGCATTATAAGAATGGCCCACCGAACGCCAGAAACCGACTGGTACAGAAGTATCAACGACAACATAGTCAATCTCGACACTATCGTCATTTAAATAAGGTGGTGATGCGCCTTCACTGGCAACCGGGTCGCCGAAGATATGAACTGCTGGAAACCAGAAAGGAAGCGATCTGGCAAAAATGCGCTTGAAAATTGATGGAGCGGCGAATTGGTTATGCCAGGCAATCGGTTTGCCGGTATCGTTTAGTTGAACCTGAATGCGGCTGATACAAGCCGGGCGGTAAAAGTCGTGTTGTATGTCCTCTTCGCGCGACCAGATTACTTTAACCGGTTTGTTGACAGCTTTGGAAAGTGTCACGGCTTCTGCAACAAAGTCACTCTCTGCGCGCCGTCCGAAACCGCCACCCAGATAGGTGGTGTTGATATAAATCTGGTCCCTGTCTAGCCCGGTAATTGCCTCGGCGACATCACCGGCTGTAGTTTGGCCTTGAGTGGGTGCCCAGACATCACAGCGGTCAGCCTGAACATGCGCCGTACAGTTCATCGGCTCCATTGTGGCATGAGCCAGAAACGGTACCTGGTATTCCAGATCCAGGGTGTTGGCATTATCCTCAAATTCATACTTACCTTCATCGTCAAGTTCGGATCTTAACCTGACGTAAATTGCATCAGAATCGCCGAGTTCAGCGCCTTGCTGTTTGAACTCTGCCTGTAGTACATCCAGGCCTTTTCGTGCAGTCCAGTAATCACGAGCCAGCACCGCAATCGCATCGCCCATCGGCACCACGGCTTCAACACCGCGTACAGACTTTGCCGCTTTTTCATTATAATCATCGATCTCACTACCAAATACCGGTGCATGCTTGACTGCAGCAATCAACATATCCGGTCGAACCACATCAATTCCGAATTCAGCGCTGCCATCAATCTTGGTTGTTGAGTCGATGCGTTTGGTGGCTTTGCCAATTAAACGGAATGCTTGCTTGTCTTTCAGTGTGACTTTGCCCGGCACAGGCAAACGTGCAGCTGCACTGGCAAAATCACCATAGCGCTGTTGTTGACTTTCAGGGCCGATTAGCTCTCCATTATTGGTTTTGATTTGATTGGGTTTGACCTGCCAGGCATGTGCAGCTGCCTGAATCAGCATGGCTCTGGCGCTGGCGCCAATTGTGCGCATTGGTTCCCAGAACGCTTGGGTGCTGGTGCTGCCACCAGTAATCTGGCTTCCGAAAATCGGATTCTTAAACTCAGAAGATAAAGGTGCTTGTTGTAGGCGAATGGTATCCCAGTCAGCATCCAGTTCTTCAGCGACAATCAACGCCAGTCCGGTATGGATGCCTTGCCCCATCTCCGAGCTTGGAATTTTGATCGTGATCAGATTGTCTGTGCCTATATGAATCCACTGGTCCGACACAGCAAATGCATCAGCGGATGCATTTGGATCAAACAACTGGGCAGCATTAGCCTCCGAATTAAAACGCAATGCCAGGCCACTGCCGAGGACAGCAGTGGCCATCAGAAATTGTCTGCGATTGATGCGGAGTTGAGGCATGGTCGTCAAACTCTAAATGAAGATATGAAGTCAGATTGTAATCCAATTAATGATTGAAAAACATGGTTGCTTTCGTTCAAATAGATTTTTTAGTTAAAAAAGTGTGTATGATTGATCGTGTGTTTTGCGGATTAGTAGCTGAAATAGAACGTCAGACGAAAACCCACAAACAAAGTATTGACAAGCGTAAGAGAGGTTTCTATAATTGACTGTCTTTGCGGTGCTGTCAGTTACTTGAGTGGTTGAGCTGAGTTAGCGGGTAGTTGTTGTGAAGGAGCTGGCATGAGAATGTTGGT
>JAHZJL010000007.1 GCA_022600935.1 Gammaproteobacteria bacterium | reverse complement strand
CTCAATTTCAATTGGGTCACCCATTGGCGTCGCTGTGCCATGGGCCTCGACATAATCAATAGTGTCTGGGGTCACATTCGCGACTGCCAACGCTTCAGCAATCACTGCGGCTTGACCATTGACACTGGGTGCAGTAAATCCAACTTTGTCTGCACCATCGTTGTTTACAGCGGAACCCTTGATAATAGCATAAATCGTATCATTATCCCGAATTGCATCATCCAAACGCTTGAGTAAAACCAGGCCGGCGCCACTGGACGGCACAGTACCAGCCGCTTGAATATCAAAAGCGCGACAATGGCCATCTTGCGAGGGAATACCACCTTGTTGAAATAAATACCCTGATTTTTGTGGCACCAGCAATGTCGCACCACCTGCTATTGCTGCATCACTTTGATAATCCCAAAGACTCTGGCACGCATAATGAACTGCAACCAATGATGTCGAACACGCGCTGTTCACCGCGATAGCCGGGCCAGTCAAGTTCAATTTATAAGCAAGCCGGGTAGCGGCAAAATCCTTGTCACTTCCGATCAACATTTGATAAAAGTCCGAAGACTCTTTCAAACTGAAATCAGCAAGTAGATTATTCAGCAGGTAGATATTCATTCCCACCCCAACATAAGTGGCAATTTCACCTTGATAACGATCAGGATCCAGGGCTGCGCTCTCCAGTAATTGCCAGGCGCATTCTAATAACACCCGTTGTTGTGGATCCATTAATTCGGCTTCGTGCGGGGTGTATGAAAACAAGTGTGCATCGAAATTCTCAATATCTTCAATCATCCCCTTGGCTTTTACATAATCTGGATGAGATAACTGGGATGACTCCACGCCTGCCTCAATCAGTTCCTGATCGGTAAAAAAGCGGATACCCTCATCACCCCGGATCAATAACTGCCATAATGCGTCAATATCATCAGCTTTGGGGAAACGACAGGCCATACTGACAATAGCGATTGGTTCCAGTACATTTTCAGTATCATGTTGTTCGCTCATCGTCTGTTAACTCTTAACCTTTCTATGTCGCCGGATTTTTTGTCGCTGCGCCTTTTGCTGAGCACGCTGAATCGCATCATCAGCCAAATCAGGTTCAGTACTATCAAGGTAGGCAGCCAATTTGGCTATGGTGGGGTAACGGAATAAATCGACTGATTGGACAACTCTGTTTTGTTGTTGGAGTAAGTTCCATACCTGCATCAACAACAGTGAATGCCCACCTAAATCGAAAAAATTATCCTCAGTACCAATCTCTTCACGCTGTAAAACCTGTTGCCAGATTTTCAGCAATTGTTTTTGAGATTGCGATTTTGGTTGATTGTCAGCGCTTTGCACGCGAGTGGCAGATTGTGGCCTGGGCAATTGCTTGCGATCTACTTTACCGGAATGCGTCATAGGGAATGACTCGATATGGATACATTCAGTCGGTAACATGTAGCTTGGGAGATGTTCAGCCAGATAGTCACGCAATTGCGACGTTGTTGATATCTGTCCGCGATAATAGACCAGGAGTTGCTGGTTGCCTTCTCGACTCTGATCGACAATAGCAACAGCTTGATCAATGTCAAGTTTCTCTTCCAAACGTGCTTCAATTTCACCTAACTCAATACGATAGCCACGAATTTTTGCCTGGAAATCCAGGCGCCCCAGATACTCAATCGTTCCATCTTGATGACCGATAACCTGGTCACCAGTACGATACATTCGCATGCCCGCGTCTGAGAATGGATCAGGAATAAAACGTTCAGCTGTTAAATCTGCCCGGTTTTTATAACCTCTTGCCAGTCCTGCTCCGGCAATCATTAATTCGCCTGGAAATCCGTCTGGTAACAAATTCATATTCTCATCAACAATATACAAACGGGTATTGGCAAGCGGTTCACCTAACTTCACCTTGTCTGTACTCGTTAACAAACAACGACTGGACCAGACCGTGGTTTCAGTGGGGCCATACACGTTCCACACTTGTTCTGTACACTGTTGTAATTGCCTGGCCAGGTTATCCGGCAGAGCTTCGCCGCCACATAACACCTTGAATTGAGACTGGCCCTGCCAACCGGACGCAAGAAGTAATCGCCAGCTTGCCGGGGTAGCCTGCATAACAGTAATTTCATGTTGCTTTAACAACGCTTGCAAAGTATGACCATCAGCACTTTGCAGCCCGTCTGCGATCACCACGGTTGCACCAACTGTTAAAGGTAAAAACAACTCCAATGCGGCAATATCAAATGACAGGGTGGTGACTGCCAGTAAACGATCGTTATGCTGAATACCAGGTTTCTCTGCCATGGTCAGCATAAAATTAACAATATTTTTATGACTGATTTGGACTGCTTTGGGTTGACCGGTTGAGCCAGAGGTATAAATGACATAAGCCAGATTATCAGGTAAAACTGTCGCTTGGCAGGCGCGATTTGGGTAACTTTTCTCATCCACTAACTGGCAAACATTTTTTACTGGGACTTGAAAATCAAGATTTGTTATGTTGCCGACCAACACCAATGCTGCGCCAGAATCTTCAATCATATAATCCAAACGTTTTGGTGGTAAATTAAGATCTAGCGGCAAATAAGCTGCACCAGTTTTTAACACAGCCAATAAACCAACAATCATTTCAATGCAACGCGGCATACAGATCGCTACAATACTTTCTGTTGCAATTCCCATAGCCATTAACTGCCTGGCAAGTTGATCGGATTGTTGTTCTAACTGGGCATATGTCAGTTGTTGATCTGCGAATTGAACAGCAACTTTTGGCGCTGACTCGCGCGCCTGTTGTGCAATCAACTGATGCAAACAAAGATCTGCCAGGCAATTCTGGTCTGTTGTTTGCTGATTGACTGATAACAGCTGCTGTTGCTCAGCTGCTTGAAGCAAGCTTATGCTGCTCAACTGACCCAGAGGAACAGACATCATTTGCTGAATAAGACTTTGATAGTGTCCCAGTAAACGCTGTATATCAGTTATATTAAAGCGATGTTGCTGGTATGAGATTTTCAGTGTGAATCGAGACCCTGGAGTTATTAGCAATGTCAATGGCAGGTCGGTTTGTTCGTAGACTTGAAAATCATTCAGCTCCAATACAGTTGACTGCTTTTCCAGCGTCTCATTGATCGGATAATTTTCAAAAATAAACAGACTGTCAAACAACCCCTGACCGGCTTTTACCTGCGACCAGGCTTGCAATTCAGCCAGTTGTACATGGCTGAATGGTTCTCGATCAAGACTATCGCGCATTAATTGTTGGAGTAACTGCTGCCAGGTCTGGTCAACAGATATCTGAGCTCGTACCGGAACAGTATTAATAAACAAACCAAGCATATCGCCGACTTGATCCAGATCAGCTGGACGCCCGGAAACAGTTATCCCGAAGACAACATCACGACTGGAGCAATAACGACTTAACAAAACCACCCAGGCTGCTTGCAAAACAATATTAATCGTTACTCGTTGTTGATTGGCAAATCTTACAATCTCTGCGGTCGTCTCCTGATTAAAAATGAATGTCGTTTGCTGATATTCAGCAGATTGAATGTGATTTTCACTTCCGCTATCAATTGCCAATTTGTTGACATTATTGAACCCGGCAAGTTGCGAACGCCAGTAACTTTCAACGGCATTGCTGTCGATACTCTGAAGCCAGGCTAGATAATCATGAAACGGTCTACGAACTGTCAATTGCGATTGCATCCCGGTCACATCTTGCGTATATATGTTAAAGACATCTTCAATCAGTTTGGGCAAACTCCAGCCATCGAGCAGAATGTGATGATAACTCCAGACAAATACTGAATGTGATTGACTGAGGCGCAACAAGGCAAAGCGAAGCAATGGTATTGATTGAATGTCAAACGCTAACTGTCTGTCTTGCTCTAAAAAGTTTTCCACTAGTTGTTGCTGAACATTTGGATTTTCATGACTGTAATCAACATCCTTCCAAGCCAACGGCACTTGCTCAAAAACAACCT
>JAHZJL010000084.1 GCA_022600935.1 Gammaproteobacteria bacterium | reverse complement strand
TTAAACAAAACCACAAGCTATCATCCATTTGTCCTGAATGGGTGGTTGGCATGGCCAATGGCATTCGCAGTTGCCTATTACCTGTTAAGTCGTTTACAACATCATCATATCTTGCAAACGTTTCAGTCTTTGTTTCACAACATAAGCTTGATTTTACTGGTTGTCTTAATCACCTTGGAAGGAGCATGGCAACTGGATACAATCGTTAGTTTTGCAAACGACTGGGGGCTGTGTTGGTGGATTATTCCAGCAACCCTTGCACTCTGGCTGATCATAACGGCGCATTTTTGGCCGTTTTCAACACATCAAGAAATCTATCAACAACAAGCCGGGGTGATTCTATCTCTGTTTCTGTTAGCTTGGGGACTAAAAACACTGACTTTAGCTGGAAACCCGATTCCAATACCCTGGATACCTCTGTTAAACCCGCTGGATATTAGTCTGTGTTTGATTTTACTAACCTTGGTTAAATGGTGGCAAACAATTCGTGATGTTTTTACCTTCACAGATAGCTCTACAAATCAGCAATCAACAGAATTTGAAAACAATCAATATCAGTTGCTAATCATCAGTGTTGTTGGACTAATTTTGTTATGGCTAAACTTCACACTGTTCCGTATTGCTCATCACTGGTTTGGAGTGCCATATACAACGACTTCAATGTATAACACTAGTTCGGTTCAAACAGCAGTTTCCATTCTTTGGACATTATCTGGCGTGTTATTAACCGTTTATGCTTATCGAGAACAAACTCGCAATTTATGGATTGCGGGAGCAGTGTTACTTGGTCTGGCAGTGCTTAAATTATTTCTGATTGATCTGTCCGAGCTTGGTAGTCTTGCCAGAATCATTTCCTTTTTGGTAGTCGGAATATTACTCACCAGCATCGGCTATTTCGCGCCTTTGCCAGATAAAAATGACGATGAAGTAATAACTGCTGAAGACGGCAATAAGCACCGGCAAGATATCTAAGGAACGTGCATGAAATAACTTGAACTATTGACTTGTCTTTATACTTCTGACCAGCGTAACCTCTAGCGTTATGTAGAATACAACGTCAAGCTTGTTCAACACGGCAATCGGAAATATATACCGCTACATTAATTAATAGAACTTACGACTTGCTGTACTAGTACTCCGTCAATGTTGTATTGGCGGGTATAGGAGTTGAGAGGTGGTTAGCTGCTAGGCGCACGAGTGCAGTACTAGCAGGGCTAATGGAAGCGAGTGCAACAACGCAGATGACCATTTATCGGCTTTATATACCCGCCAATACAATATTGACGGGGTACTAGCCTGGCACGAGGGATCATTGAAGATTCATTTGTAATTTATTGATGTTCAGAGACAATCAGCTGCAGTGATTCGGTTAAAAGAAACTGATCCTATAAGCAAAGGCTACACAAACCAGGCAGGTTGCAATACTTCCTACACCTAAACCGGTATACCAGATCCATTTTCGTCTGAGCAGGATTGCCAAACCACAGAAGCTGATTGCGACTCCAAGTATAGTACTGGTAAATTCAAACAGATGATGTGTCTGCTTTTCGACTTCCGCTGTTTGTTTGGAAACGTTTGCCAGGTGTTGAAGTTTTACCGACTCTTTTTCCAGTTCTGAAATAACGGCATCTACCTCCCGATCAACAGGCAGTTTTAATTCTGTAAACAACCGTTTTTGAGATTTTAATATATGAATAACTGAACGTTTGCCTGATTGTTCAGCAATCGCCAAGGTTGTTTCATCTCTAAAGCGTGAGCCCTCATGGGAACTCATGCTGGCACCTAATGCACAAATAGCTGAAACCACAGTCAACAAGAGCGTAGTTAACGCAATCCAGCGATTCCATGCCAGCTCCTTTTCTGTTTCTGTGTGAGCAGCTTCCATTACCGATTCTACAACAGCTTCCGAGTATGATTCATTTTCTGACATATACTTTACACTCACCCTGAGACCAAACCATTCATCAATAAATTTTACATTGCCAGTTTAATCCTCATTAATGCAATGCCTTAGATGCAAGTCTAGTAAAGCGGATAATAAATGCAATCGATTCGGTTCAGAATAAAGCAAGCCTGTCAGATCTTGATCTTGCATTAATTTAAAAAACGCGCATTGTATAGAAACGGCACCCACTGGGAATGGCCATCGTGATTAGAACAGCAAATCGTAAGTTCTACGAATAATGTGGGGGTCTATATCTCCGATAGCCGCGATGAACAAGCTTGACAGAATAACAGGGGTCGAATAACAGAGGTCGGAGTAACATTTGTTCTCAAGCTGAGTTATTAATTAAATTTTACTCTGAGCCCTATTATTCCTATTGCTGGTCGAGTAAAACATGAATCCACTGGTTGGACTCTGTGGGGAAATAATGATGTGCTTGAGGGTTGGTGGTTCGGTCCCTGAATTTGCTCATTTTTTTTGATAGATTGATGTTCAGGGCATTTTAGGGATAGTCTATTGTGGTTGTGACTCGAAGCTGGAGCTTCTGGGTATGCATTCCCAAGTGATACTTGGGAACGAGGTGTACGAGGGGTCATGCGAGACAAGACTTAGGTATTTGGGAAAAAAGTTCATGATGTTTTCAAGCTGGGTATTGAAGGTGGTTCGACGTTACCGTCACTATTGGCGGCCCTGGATGCTGTGGTTGTTGCTCATTGCGCTTGCTGTTCCGTTTCTGCTTTTACTGCGTCAGGGCTGGATGTGGCAGATGGCGACAGATTGGGCGGTGGTTCGCAGTTTGGTCTGGTGGCTGGTGATTGGCTTGAGTGTTCTCGGGCTGTTGTTTGTGGCGGTTGTTACGGCGCGTAAAGAAGCGACCGATTTGCATCCATCGCTGTCCGGGCGGAGTCTGGTGGCATTACATGCTTGTTTGTTTTGCGCTTTATTAGGCTGGGAAATTGCGGTAACAATTGCCTCCAGTCGCATTGACGCGTTTCTCAATGATGCTTTTCCTGAAGCCAATGCATTGTATACCAATCATGATCAAGCCAATCTGGTTGGCAAGGTGGTTCGGGTGATGCTGCTGAAAGTAAGCGCCAGTGAAACCGATTCCTCTGCTCAACAGACTCTGGAGGCGCTGGCGGATTATGCGCCTGTTGGTTGGCTGCAACTCATTAATCGCAACGATGCCTCAACTCAACAGCTGATCCAGGCCGCTACTGAACCAAAATTAGCTTACAGTCTTCTCGATGCCTCCCAACCTGCCATCAGCGCGCAAGGCTGGCATACCATCATCAGCGGTTGGACCACCGAAACCCAAGGCAACCGCTTGCCGGACGCTGTCATGCAGCGCGTGAGCGTGTCATTGAGTCAACTGTTCGCAGTGTCGCTGCGCGAAGCGGCCAAACACGCCTGGCAAAGCAACGACAAGGCCTGGCCTGCCTTCCAGATTGATATGGCCTCGGCACTGGTTGATCATGTGAAAACCAGTCTGGATACCCGCGATCAAATCTGGCAGCAGGAATTGGGCGGCTTGTCCACCGGACTCAGTGGCGTTGAGCATTTGCTCGATCAGCTTACCCGTGAGCAAAGAACCCATCATCAAGTCAGCATCGACTGGTTTAAACAGCTGTCCGGACAATTGCAGCAACTGCAAGCCGGGTTGAACAACATCGGTAAAAAGCTGGACGCCACAGCAAGCGAGATCGCTAAAATCAGAGAATTTGTGGAAGCCAAGCAAGCCGGTGAAGATCCAACCAAAAAGCAACTCCCTCCGGAATTGATCGCCAAAGCACGTGAGTTGCTGAAACGCGGTAACCAGGAACAACAAGCACTGGCCGCAATTGCCTTAAAACAGCACCAGACAGCAGATCGCATTATTCAAACGCTTAAAAAAGATCCACTGGCGTAAGCCTTTCGCCTGCTCACTCTGGAAGGCGACAACTGGTACAACGCCGGTGAATTTGAGAAAGCCATTCAGCCGTATGAACAAGCCCTGGCGCTGAGACCGAATGATTTTATCGCAAAATACAATGTTGACAGCAGTCATTACCAGACCCTTCTGAAACCTTTTTTCATAGGCCCCTATTTAGGGATGTTTGAAACTTGGAAAAAAAACAAACTGACGGATGAACGGAATGGGAAATTTCGCAAATATTATCAGGAAAAATATTATCAAGAAGCTGCGTCTGCCAAACAGTCACTTACCGAGAAGAGGGACGAGCTGAGGGTGAAGCTCTATCGATTTTATCTGAACATCTATTCTCGCGATCAGTCCTCGCTGAAATGGGCGAATATCCAATACAATCTGGGAAATGCACTGGTCGATCAAGTGGCCAGCAGTCAGGGTGGCACCGCCAAAGAGTTACTGACGGAGGTGATCAAGGCGTATCGTTTGGCACTGGAAGTTTTTTCCCGCGATCAGTTTCCGCTGAAATGGGCGAAGATCCAATACAATCTGGGAGCTGCGCTGCGGAAACAAGCCGCCAGCAGTCAGGGTAACGACGCCAGTCAATTGCTGGCCGAGGCGGTCAAGGCTTATCGTTTGGCATTGGAAGTCTATACCCGCGATCAGTTCCCGCAGCAATGGGCGATGACCCAACACAATTTGTTAATAGCTCTCAAAGCACAAAAATCCGACCTGAAATGAGAACCATAGCACAACAACTGCATACATTTCAGCCGAATAACTCCAGTTACTTTTATCAATTGTATT
>JAHZJL010000083.1 GCA_022600935.1 Gammaproteobacteria bacterium | reverse complement strand
TGCCAAAGTGACGGTTGATGGGTTGACTGTGTTTGGGATTTATCGTGTTGCACTGTCATCTTCCATTGGTGTTTCGCAGTTATCGGTATTACACCAAGTCGGGGTATCACTGCTTAGTGTAATCTCAGCAGCAAGGGCAACCAGATTATTTAGACTATCCAGGCGTCCCTCTTTCAAACGGCTGATCGCACGAGAGACACGTTCGTTAATGAGTGCGACAGCGACATACCAACGTAAGTCGAGGTAATCAATTTCCAAAATGATTCGACACTGATAATGAAACAAAAAAGTTCGGATCATGCGTTGTGCATCGGTTACAGAAAAGACCTGGATAACCGTTTGAGATAGAATTGCAGCAATCAGACTGGCAATATCTTGCAGTGGATCTCCTCTGTGAATATCGTCCAGATCTATCAGATAAAGTTGCGACTCATCAGCCAACATGTTTTTTAGATGCAAATCACCATGCAAAATAGCTTCGGGTCGATTGGTTATTGAACTTTTTCTGCGGATAAGCTCTGCAGCCAGTGGTTGAAGAACCTGGATGATTTCAGGTTTAACTTGTGCCGCCATTGTTACAACTTCATTGAGTTTTTGGCACAGTTGTGTTCGCGTTATTTGTTGTTCAACCGTGATGCGAGACTGATGTAACGCTGCGACCTGCCCCGCAACCTCATCAAAACGATGATAGAATGCTGGGTCTGTTTTCACCCATTCCAGTACCGGTCGGCCCGGCACACCGTATTGCCACAATACTTTATCTTTAGGGAGATAAGCCACTGGTTGTGGAATCGCTAACAGTCCTTGTTTGCGTTCTGCACTGCCCCACAATTGTGTCATCACATGAAATGCTGCACTGCCTTGATTGTTGTAATAGGTTTTGCCGTATAACAGTTGAATTTTATTTTCTCCAGTTTGCGCGTTTCTAAGCACCAATTGTGCGCGCACACAACACGTATGCTCAGGTAAGTAGTGAATACGTTCTGATTGCAACCGGATTAAGGCCCAATGCTGGCCCCAATGTTGCGTGACCAGATTGGGAAACATCACGTTTTGAAGATGTTGTTCATCGTTGAGTCGTGCGAGTGATTCGAGTTTACGGTCATTGGGAAACACCCAGATCACACAATCCTGTTCGGGAAGATGTATGACAGGTGCTAAAAAAAACCCATTGGATCGTCGGCTGGACTGGCAGTTGGCTTTGGCTTTCAAGTAACGGCTCTGTGATCCACCTGGCTCATAAAAACGTGCGCTCATTAGACTCTCCACACTGGTTTCTGTGCGACGGTTAATAATCGTCAGGCGATAACAGACCAGGCAGTTTTTTGCTGGCTTGTATTTAATGCGCTCGATTTCGCAGTGCTGAATATGCCGATCACCAGAGGTTAACAACCGCTGTTGCAATAACATTTTCATCAGGTCTACATCTAGTGCCAGACTTAAATAGCGAATCACAGGATCGGTTAGGATATTCTGAGTGGGTGTCAACGCTGTTCTCCACGAAATTGAACGGGGTTGCCGTCTAAATAAATGTGACTATCTGCCAATGTGAATACGTTTAACAACTGGCCTTGATTATCAAAGCGCAGATAACAAAAGCTTCCATCACAAGCGATCGAGTCATGTTTCCAGTGCTTTTTGGTGTGATCATGTGCCATGAAATAATAATCATGGACAACTTGATGGGCTGCCTGGATTCTGCAATATAAAGCTGAAGATCCGGGGTTCGCTTGCTCATCCATCTGCTGATTCAGTGATTGGAAAGTCAGTCGCGGAGCAATTGATTTGTAAGGAAATACCAGTGTTTCGAACACGGTTCGCACACCACAACGATCAAAACGCAGAATGGGTGCAGCCTGTTTAACTCCATACTGCGGTGAGACAAAACCAGACTCAACTGTGTATCGAGTACTCGCTTGTTGCGTCTGGAGGAGCTGTAGATTTGGCGTTTCGATAAGCCGTGTGTTGTTTTCGACATTAGTTGAAACACTGGCTTCTGCTTCAGGTGACAAATGGTAACGTAAACTGTAGTCGTGTTCCTGACCTGTATCATCATCCAGGTAATCACAAATTAACCAGTATTCGCCTGCTGCAAAAAAAATCTTGCGCTCATGGATTGCGGAATATTCATGACTGCGTGCTAAGCCATGCACATAATCAAAATCCTGATTGCTGACAAAACAGCGCATTTCTGGCTCAGCTACTGGACCACTAATCTTGAATTTATTGCGACCTGGGTGGTATTCATAGCGTATTTGATTAAGACCATCAACTTCCACTGTATTATGATACTCAGTGCTTCGAAACCGAACCCGCCAGTTAGTCTCACCTGATTCATCATAGGTATAGCGTCCGGGATCTACAATCAGTGAGCGTCCGTAAGCCGCCATTTCGATATTTAACAAATCCAAATGACCATGATTACCAGCGCCCAGGTGGCCGCAGTCGAAAATAAGATAGCGTGAATCCTGCCAAGGCTCGTTATTCGTTTGCCAAGTGCTGCGCAATATATAATAGCCACTCTCTGTAAATCCTAGAGAACGGTGTTTTGGGACTACCCCATGTTTACCCTGACTAACAATACATTTTAATTGTTCATCACCATAGAGATGGTATCCACGCTCCAACACTTCATAAAAACAACCGGTATCTCCATCACTGAGCGAGGGGATGTTGCCATCTGGCTTATGTACATAGGCCGAAAAAATAAGCGCACGTTGAATTGACAGATCAAATGCAGGATCAAAGTCGATCTGGTTAGACACTGCCAGTTGTTTAATCTTCAGAAGATTATTCAAGACAATATGATGATAAAAAGTAGACAATTCACAATGCACACCATCTGCCAGAAAGTCATTACTTACATTATCGGTCAATGCTTTTATGGAGAACTCAAGCCAGTGAGATGCCTCTTTAAACTCTGGAAATACAACAGCAGCCAGAAAAATCGCATACAGTTCCAGAGTACGGTGATTGCGCGCAGCGGATAGATGCGTGATCAAATACCTCACTTGTTGATGTAACGATCCCAGAAACAGTTGCAAAAACGTCGCTGGAACGCATCGGTTAGGATTGCTATGGACAAAATAATAAAAGGCGAATATCCAGTTCTGGATTCTGCGGCCAGTCACATCGCTGGCAATAAAACCGGGTTCGGTTTGTTCAATCCATGAGCGGGTCAATAACATCCATTGTTGGAGGTAACGTGGATTGTCAGTTTGTCGATAATGCATGCCAAGACCAACACAGTAATAACACTTGTGCAGCATAATCAGCCACTCAATATCTGAACTGGGATTCTGTTTCCAGCTAAAGTCGTTGCTTAACTGATAACGTTCATTGTTAAAGCAAAACGAGTTAGTTAGCACTGCATCAATAATGGCTTTTTTGGTGTGCTCAGGATTAATCTGCGGACGATAGTCAATCCCTTCACGTTGATGAAAATGCGCTAATAACTGCTCGTCGTGCCACTTTGAGTAAGGCATTGTAAAAATCTCACTCGAATCGAACACAATCACACTAGAAGCAGCTCTATCATCAATGGGGTTTAGATTTGATTGAGGCATGTTTTTGTTAGTGAGTTGTCAGCTTGATGAATACAACGTTCAAACAGTTGAAACAGACGTTGATTGGTATGCCGAGCATCAAATTCACGACAAATAGTCTCTCGGGCTTGTTTTCCTAATTGTGTTGTCAGTTGTGGATCTGTGATTAACAGTTGCAACGCGTCGGCTAATGCCTTACTGTCTTTTTCAGCAACCAATAGTCCATCCTTACCAGAATCAATTAATTCAGGAATCCCTGAAATACGGCTGGAGACAACTGCCAGGCCACTGGCCATGGCTTCCATCAAAACATTGGGAATGCCATCGCGATCACCATTTCCAAGAATTTGACACGGCAGCGCGAAAATATCGCTATTTTGATAAATCCATGCCAGGTCTTCGTGGATAACCGGACCACCAAGCGCGACACAGTCTTCCAGTTTCAACTGTTTCCGTAATTCTTGTAATGTCTGGTATTGATCATCATGCTCACCAATGATTCGGCAATGAAATTGAAACCCGTGCTGCTTGAGCAGGTAACAGGCTTCAAGCAAGTAGTGAAAACCTTTTTTTTCGACATAACGCCCAACGGATACGATTTGCACTGGTTCAAAGCTGTGTCGCAGCTTATCGGGTTTAGGTCTAAACCGTTCAATATCAAGACCGTGATAGATTTTGTGGACACTGTCATTACGCATTAACTTGGACAGATAGATCTGATTTGCACCGGTACAGGTGGTGACGAACTGCGCTTGTTGTATTTTTTTCTGCAACAAATTTCCCGGGTTTTGGTCGTGCTGGTAAATATCTTTGGCATGCGCTGTAAAGCTGTATGGTCTGCCACTCAGACTGCTGGCAAACAACGCAACCGTTGTCGCTCCATGACAAAAATGTGCATGCAGGTGACGAATCGAATCTGTCTCTATGACTTTAAGTGCAATGCTGCCTGCTTGCAGAAACTCTTTAATGAACACTTTTCGCAAGCTTCCGAATCTCCCTTTTCGGTAACGTATTGTCATCCACAGTGCTTTTCCGAATGTTTTCAAATAAGCAAATGGGCGTTTTTTCAACAAACGGATATGATCACCAGCATAAGTCGGGAGATTGATCCATAGCCATGGAATCAGTGATGTGTTTGAAAGTGAAGTCAACATTTTAAGATAAGTAACCGGGGCATGAATCTTGGCAATCACACCATGGCTTTGTTGCTCATCCGACTGTTTAATTGAAAAAATGCTCAGTTTCAACCCCATGCTTTCCAGCAAATAGATTTCATTGCTAATAAATGTTTCAGAAAGACGTGGATAACCTTTGAGGATATAAGCGATTTCAGCGTGCATAGGATTTCTCCTTCTCTGATGATAAGTCAGTCAATGCTGGGTTAACCGTGCCATTTAATGACTGGTTAAACAGGGCTTTCAGAATTTCAATATTCGGTTCAACTGCAAATTCATTATTCACACGTTGACACCCTGCATTACCGAGCCTGTGTCGCAGTGGTTCGTCATCAAGCAAGCGGCTTAAAGACTGGCTCAATTCCTGTGGCTTATTCGGTTCAATTAATAAACCGCTGATCTGGTCTTCTACCAATTCTGGAATACCGGAAATAGCACTACTGACGACCGGAATCTTCATTGCCATGGCTTCCATTAATACATTCGGAATCCCATCCCGGTCTCCGTCTTCACCAATCTGACAGGGCAATGCAAAAATAGCGGTTTGACGATACAAGGCAATCAAATCGTTATGCACAAGCTGACCTCTCAACCTGACCGTGCGCTGTAAATGTAATGACTGGATGAGTGTCTGGAGACTCTCTCGTTGAGGACCATAGCCAACAATCTCACAACGAAATTGATAGCCTGCCAGCTTTAACAAGGAGCACGCCTGAATCAGTGTCTCGAAACCTTTCTTCTCGCGTAGTCGACCAACACTGAGTATCAGTAACCGATCAGAAGTCAGTGGCTCCGAGCCTGAATCTACTGTAGTAAAACGACGTGAATCAAATCCGTGATAGACACGCACGACAGGGGTTGATGAGTGATTAATGGCTTGTAAATAACGACAGTTATACTCGGTGCAAGTCACCACAAACTGAGCATTGGCAATTTTTCGACGCAGCACTGCTTTCGGTGACAGGTAAATATCTTTAGCATGCGCTGAAATGCTGTAACTGATGTCAGCCAGTTGACTCACTAACTCTGCCACAGCCGCTGGTTCACTGGCAAAATGCGCATGAATATGTTGAATGCCATACACTCTAGCCAGTCTTGTAAGACAGACTGCCTGATAAAAAGGCTGATGACTTGCATTCCGTGAGTATTTTGTTCTAAGAAAAAAATTCAGCGCTTTAATGAATGCCCGTGGATGATGATATAAGCAACTGAGGCTACAGCGTAAAATAGACCAGCCACGACACGTGTTGCTGTCCAAATAATCGACTTGGGCTTTAACCTGACTGACTTCCTTATGTTGCTGCTGATCTGTTGGTTGTTGTAAAGAAGCAATATGCAAAGCATAGCCATCATGTTGCAGGGCAAGTATTTCCTGTAATACGAACGTCTCCGAGATTTTTGGATAGGTTTTTAGCAGGTAAGTGATCTTTGGAATGGGCTTTGTTTGCATCGCGTATTTCTCCAGTACTAACTTTGCTGGTATTTGCTTGTTTGTGTTGTTCTAGCAACCCTCGAATACTCGCGCTAATATTCATCAGGCCATTGAAATTGAGAACATCAGTCGTACATTGTTTCGGTCCAATATGGTTCAGTTCCTGATGAACGGCATCAATGAGTCCCTTAGCACTGAGCTGATCCGGATGAATGGACCGCAGCAAACCAAGTTCAGCAAATCGCTCAGCGCGTATTAACTGCTCTTGAACTGGTTTAACTCTGGGGACCACAATGGCAGCTTTATTCAATGATAATATTTCACACAAGGTGTTATACCCAGCCATGCACACAACCAGACTGGACTGATGCATATACGCTGGCAAATTCGCTGTAAAGGTTTTCACCTCAACATTGGCAAGCTGATTGGCACTCAATTGAACCTGTTGCCTGTGCTCTGCAGACATTTCCGGCCCGGTGACGATCAGGCTTGTGAAGCCATCCGGAAGCGCTTGCTGCCTAAGACCACGCAGATACTGTTTGATCAGTTGATAGCCATCTTCGCCGCCACCCGGCGTCACCAACACCGTGCGTTTGTCATTGCGTTGTCTGATCTGGCTGAGTTTGTCTGGCGTGGCTGTAATCGGTCTGTGTAAATAACCACAAAACTCGGTTTTCTCATACAATTGTGCGGAGAATGCATACTCGCGTCGCATATCAAACACCTTGGCAGAACCGACGACCAGAATACGCTGATAAAAGCGTTCAATGATCGCGTTATACGCATTTTTACGCCAAATTCTCTTGGTCTTGGAAGGAGTATCAAGAATGTCTCTTAACAGTAGAACCCATGGAGTTTTATTCAAAGGGTTTTCAGCTGATTGCAAGGCGGGCACCAATTCGTTGGCAACACCACAGGGTTTCTTATCCACCAAGACCAGATCAGGATTAAATTTCTGAATGGAAATCTTGATGGTCTGGGCACGCAATGAAACCACGTTTTCGTATTTGATATCGAGTTGCTTGACATCATAACGACCCGTTTCATCGCGTGCCAAACAAGGCAGTTTAATATAGTCAAAACGCTCGGTTGGCAATGGGAGATTATGAATGACTGGTGACCCGGTAATCAGCAACACTGATAAATCAGCATGCTCATCCAGCAAATGTTGTGTAATTGCCAACATCCGCCTGATATTCCCCAGACCAAATGTATCGTGTGAGTACACTACTATTTTTTTCATTTTCATGAGTCGTAAATCCTGTGTTACTAGAATAAGGTTCAATGGTTAACCAACCTTTATGACAAATTAATGACATTTCGCGTAGTCGATTGAAAGCTTACCTGATCTGAAATGACAACAGCATGACCGTGGACGCGTTTTTTAACGTTTAATCCAAATGGGTGTAGTTTGGTTTGATATAAGTGCCAACGGCTCATCATTATGATGAGCCGAGATGGATTTATTAATTCCCCGGAGACTATCGGTCTATAGTAAACAAATCAGGAACTGGTCAAGAAGACAGAGAAAAATTGTTTGTTTTGATCACCCGAATATACACTTTTGGGTATCGTGAAAAATGCGTTGTTTTCTGTGGACCAAGTTTGGAACAACTTGCTCTAACGGGTCATTTTTCAAAAATGATGAGAGTTACCTTATAAGGCCGCGCATTGAATTTTGACCTGATTGTCATCATACTGTCATGTTGTATATATTAATATTCATGGTAAATGGTCGGTATAAGAACAAATGAAAAGAGAATAAGCTAATGCCCAAAAAAAATCGTGATTCTGTTAGTAGAACCTGATCCAGATCTTCGATCCGTATTATTTCAGCTTTTGGAAATTTTAGGTTATCAAGTCTTGGTCGCCCCCAACAGCGAAATGGCGATACATACCTACTTGCAATATTCTGCTCAGATTGACGGAATTATCGTGGCCTCAAACATGCCTGGAATGACAGGGCTCGAGTTGATTGAAACAGTCCGAAGTTACGGAAACCATCTTCCAGCGGTTCTGCTCTCAGTATTCGATGCGAATCAAAGGGTACTGCCACAAGGAGATGTTGGCTTTCTCTCTGTCCCTTGTTCCGCTGACATGATTAAGCGTAAGCTTGATGTGTACTTCAAGCCAACAGGACACGATCTCAAATTAGCTGCTGTAATATGACTTTTTAACAAAAAAGACAATTTTCATTCATTTTGTTGAAAACAGAAGCCATTAATCTGAAAAGATGAAGTATCTGAAGATTCAGATTTTCTACAAAATCTGTGCTCAACTAATTTTCTAGCTTCACCCGAATGACCCCTACAAACATCCACTGTTTGCAGTCCACTATGAATCACTTCTAGAACGCTTTGTCCTGGCGAGCACCGACTCTACCATTTTTACCAAACTGTTTGCAGTGAACGGCTTAGGCAGAAAGTTGACTTCACCAGCCTCTAATCCGTGCTGTAGAATGACATCATCCGTGTAGCCAGAGACAAAGATTATTGGCAATTCAGGTCGCCGGTCATGTAACCGATTCGCGAGTTCTTTTCCGCCTATTCCGGGCATAACCACGTCCGTGATTACAAGGTTAATCGCAGTGCCAATCTTATCGAAAATTACCAGGGCGTTGTCTCCGTTATTAGCTGATGAAACCATATAGCCCATTTGCTTGAGGATCTCACAGGTTGACTCACGCAGTTCCTCATTGTCCTCGATCAGTAAAATCCTACAGGAATCGATGCCCTGCTGAGCCCTGGTTACAGGTTGTCTCGTTGCGGTCGTTTCAGCATGCTCACTGCGTGGGAGAAGTATCTCAAAGGTCGTGCCAATGCCTTCTTCGGTGTATAACTCGATGTAACCACGATTTTGTTCAACAATGCCATAGACTGTAGCAAGCCCGAGACCGCGACCGCTTGTAGCATCCTTGGTAGTGAAAAATGGCTCGTAGATTTTGTCTACAACTGCTGCGGAGATACCAGTACCTTGATCAGTAATCCTAAGCACAACGTAGTCACCAAGCCGGGTTTTAGTTTGACTATCAGATAAATCGTTAACAGAGCGGTTGTCGATTGAGACTTTAATCTCACCACCTGCAGGCATTGCATCACGTGCGTTGAGGATAAGGTTCAAGAGGATTTGTTCCAACTGCACTGGATCCATCAGCACATTCCAAAGGCCATCACAACAATACACTTGTAAACAGATGTCTTCCCCGATAAGACGGGCGACCATATTTTGCATGCCGGTAACTATACGGTGTAAGTTGATGACTTCGGGCTGCACAGGTTGCCTGCGACTGAAAGCAAGCAGTCGTCTAATCAAACCAGCAGACTTGGCACCAATGTTAGCGATGACATCCATCCGTTCAATAATTGGATCTTCTTCTGAGGCTCTCAACTTGATCAATTCGCATTGCATGGTTATTGCAGCCAGGTGGTTGTTAATATCGTGTGCAATACCGCCTGCGAGTCTTCCCACAGCGTCCATCTTCTGTGCCTGCAGCAATCGTGCCTCACTCGCGTGGAGAGCGACTTCGGCTTCACGATACCGCCGCTCCCGATACCACAACCCCTCAACGGCCAACCCGACGATTAGTAACCAGGCGATGATAATTGCTCGCACCAGTAGTCGCGAGCGCGACTCGTTTCGAGCAAGTGCAAACTCGTAGATCTGTCCAAGGGTACGTAGATTGGCCAGTAATTTCGCGAACACTGAGTCGAATTGAGTATCGATCGCCGAGCCGATTCCAACATCCTCATTCCGCTCGAATCCATCGAGGCGTTGCTTAGAAATATCTGCGAATTGTGCAAATTCTAATTTTGCACGTGCTACGGTATCGCCCACCGATGCTTGCTCGCCAAGGTCGAGCAGCCACCGACTTGTTGGCGCTTGTCTTTCAATGCTGTTGAGCAATTCCTTCGATTGTTCCAGGTTCTGACGAATCTCATTGAGGTCAACAATGTCACTGGTAACAAACTCTTCAACCCACAAGTGTGAGATAGCAACTTTGGTCTGGATTTGATCAATTGCCCGAACCTGTTCGACGCCTAAGACGAAACGTCCCCGAATCCATTCGGTTGTGATAAACATCAATAATGCAGCAGCTCCAAGTACTAGGACGATGATTGGGAACCAGTTACGATGTACGCTGCTTACAGGTGTGTGTAAGTCCGGATTTGGTTGGACGCTCATTGCTTTTATGCCTTCACTGACAATGGGCTGGTTCACCCTGATTTTGAAGTGAGTGGCGCAATTTTCACAATAGCACAGCAATTATTTGTGATGTCCCCGGTTGGGTCATACGATTCAAGCGCGTTGGCTCGCGAGTACATAGCCCACGCCTTTCTTGGTATGCAACAATGGGAGCCTATTACCATCAATCTTCTTACGTAGTCGATAAATAACTACGTCGACTGGGTTGCTCATCGAATCGAACGCCTCATCCCAAACATGTTCTATCAACTCAGTACGAGTGATGATTTCATCCTGACGGGTTATCAAGTACTCAAGCATGGCAAACTCTTTTGGTGAAGTTTCAACGGGTTTACCGGCAACTGAAACTAGCCGGTGGACACGATCCAGTTCCAGGTCATCCGCTTTGAGTGCTACCTGTAGCGGCTTTCCCCGTCGCCGTAGAAGACTGCGGACTCTTGCAAATAGTTCAGAGAGGGAAAATGGCTTGTTTAAGTAGTCGTCGGCACCACTGTCAAGAGCAGTAACACAATCATCAACCTCTGCCCGGCCAGTGAGCATGAGGACAGGCGTTGTGTTCTCTTCTACACGCCAGCTTCGCAATAGCTCGATACCAGTTGGTGGTGGAATCGTCCAGTCAAGGATTACTAAGTCGTACGTGTTTATATACATGAGGTTCTCGGCACTTACTCCTTCACGAGCCAAGTCCACGGCGTAGGATTCAATACGAAGTGCTTCAACGATGCCATCAGCCAGCAATGTGTCATCTTCTACAACCAGAATTCTCATAACGATATCATCCATTGTACGGGACTGATCTCAAAACGTTGCAGGGCAAGTATTTCCTGTAATACGAACGTCTCCGAGATTTTTGGATAGGTTTTTAGCAGGTAAGTGATCTTTGGAATGGGCTTTGTTTGCATCGCGT
>JAHZJL010000082.1 GCA_022600935.1 Gammaproteobacteria bacterium | reverse complement strand
TGTCGACACTGATACGCCGAGACTGTTCTTCATCAATTCCAAAAACGGCACTGAAGGTACGTATCATTATGATTTCGCCCGCGATGTGCTGAAACAATATACTGATCTGAATTATCGTGACGGGCAGGCCTTGTTCAGTTCGCAATCCTATTTCACCAGTCAGCGCCGGTTTCTGCTTGGCTCCGTGATTTCCTATGATCGCCAAAGCGATCAACAGAGTGAGCAATCCGAGATTTACAGCATCGAATTCTGGCCAACCGATCCGGTTTCGTTCAAGTTGGTCAACCTGGCATATCAAACAATCGAGCGAGTCTTGCCAATCGCCAAACAACGCTTGTATTACCATCCGGTCGGCGACACCCAACAACAATTGTATTCCAATGACAAGCAACGCTATGATGCCTCTTTGAAAACAATTTTTACCGAGGACTTGCTTGCTGGCGCGACGCATTCGGTTCTCAATGAAGGCGAGGCATACGGACGCTTGCGCGTTATCGAGCCTGGCGACCCGCCAGCATCGCGGACCGATATCGCCATCTATCGTTTTATCCCCAATGACTTGACGCATATCGCCGGCATCATCACCGAAGCACCTCAAACACCGCTGTCGCATATCAATTTAAAAGCGCGCCAGAACAATACTCCGAACAGTTATCTGATCAATGCATCCAGCAACGACACCATCAGTCCGTTAATCGGAGAATGGGTTCATTATCAAGCCATCGGTAATCACATTGACATTAACGCTGCCAGTCAACAAGAAGCTGAAGACTGGTTTAAGTCCATACGACCTGCACAAACCCAGATACCCGGCTCGGATTTAAGCGTTACAACACCACAACGTCTCACCGATATCGGGTTTTCAGACTGGATCAGCTTTGGCGTAAAAGCCGCGAATGTGGCTGAACTGGCCAAAATTCTGCCAGACGGCATGGTCCCGGATGGCTACGCGATTCCGTTTGCCTTGTATAACGAATTTATGGGATTACCACGTTGCGGCCAGGACCAGACAAAATTATGCACCAACAGTGAAAGTGGTTTGTCATTCTATCAACAAGCTGAACAAATGCTGGCAAGCCCTGAGTTCCAAAATGATACGGAATTGCGCGAACAACAATTGAAAGCGTTTCGCAAAGCAATCAGGAATGCACAAGCGCCACAAGCGATGACGGCAACCATCGAGGCGATTCGCTTGTTCTGGGAACCACAAGGAGAACCCTTTACCCAGAGTTTACGGGTGCGCTCCAGCACCAACAACGAAGACCTGCCAGGATTCAACGGTGCCGGATTATACAGCTCGTATACACATAAAAAAGACGAGGGAAAACTCATTGAAAGCATCAAGCAGGTATGGGCCAGCTTGTGGAATGCACGCGCTTTCGATGAGCGGGATTTTCATCGGGTCGATCACTTTAAAACCTATATGGGCGTTCTGGTCCACCCCAATTTCGGCGATGAACAGGCCAATGGTGTCGCAGTCAGCAAAAACATCTACAACCCGAACTGGCAAGGCATTTACTGTAATGTTCAGTACGGTGAGATTTCCATCACCAACCCTGAGCCAATCGTTACTGAAGCCGGTGAAATTGCGGCCATACCTGATGAATTCATTATCAGCAGGCTTCCGGTCAGCGACATCGAATACGACTGGGAGACCCAATTCATCCGCTACAGCAATGTCGAGGAGGTATACGGAAACCCTGTCCCAGCAGGCAATGTACTTAGAGAATCAGAAATGATCCAATTGCGTGATGCTATGCTGACTGTCCACAATCACTTCAAGCAACTGTATCAGGGGAATGAGAGTTTCGCTATGGAAACTGAATTTAAAATCACTGAAACCGATGATGGCAGCCGCGGTAAGCTCGCCATCAAACAGGCTCGACCCTGGATTGATTGAGCTGTATACATTATTGGAAACTTGATAACAGTTGAATAGATTTTTGAAATTGCTCATGGGTAGGATGGCGCTGAGGAACGAAGCCCATCACATGAGCCTGTCCCCAGACAAATCGGCACTTTAACCTGTATTTCTATATACCCAAGCTAGATGATATTTCTATTCCGATTAACTTCAAAATGATAGGCAACTATAGCCAATAATTGGTTTTGGGAGGTAGTTTATTCATGCCCGCTTAAGCTGTAACTGCAAGGCTGATATTTCAGACGATTAGGGAAGCGCCACCAAAATTGAAGTATGCAAGAGACTGGAAGCTGGAGCTTCCAGGTATGCGTTCCCAAGTGATACTTGGGAACGAGGGGAGCGAGGAAAACCCGGATGACGCTAAATCTTATCCAGATTACTGATTGAGGACTTTTTCAAGTAATTGCGGCAAATAACCTATCTACTGTGTTATTTGCCGCATTTTCTATTTTCACATACCCGATCACATCAACAACAGACCCTATCTCAAATCAGAAAAGTTTTAATCAAATTATCTTGCTTCAAGGTTTCTAAGCCTGCAATTCATTACCTTGTTTATTGTCAACGCATTATGAGGCAGTTCAGAAATATTACGGGTGGCACATTTATTGCTGCTTATATCCGTGTAACGTGACAACAATAACATGGGGAATATAATGAGACATCTTCGCCGAAAGTCAGTTCAATGTATTTGCACAGGACTGCTCTGTCTATTGAGCCTGACAATCAGTAGCATGGCATCAGCCAATGCATTTGACGAAACAGTCATGCATCCAAAAATTCCGTTTCTGGATGAAAATAATGAGCATGTATTAAAGAGTGGTCGACCTTACAGTCCGAAAATGACATGTGGTACAGGTAGCGGCTGCCACGATTACGAGTCAATTACTCATGCTTATCATTTTGAATTCGGTCGAGATGAAGCATCTGACGACTACGGCGTCATGCATGGCCTTCCGCAACTCATGTCTCCTGGTTATTACGGTGGCTACAGCTGTATGAGTGGAAGCAATCCGGGCACTCTGGCTAAAATTGATAATTCTGCAAATCCTGAGGCGTTTGCTTACTACGGTTCACCGGGTTTTGTTCGCGATTGCTTGAGTTGTCATGTCGGTGGCGGTTTTGGTGAAAAAGATCGTCGTAACAGGCGTTACGACCAAACTCCCGATTCAGAAATCCCTCCATATGACGGCGATTATTATACTCGCGGCTGGTCTAACAAAGTCGGCTTTATGGATCATGTCGATTCCAGTGAAGTCCATAAGTGGGACTGGAAAAAAAGTGGTGTTGCCGAAGCGGATTGTATGCTGTGTCATGCCAAATTTAGCGATTTAACCAAACCAGCAATTCTTGGCCCAGACAGCGGCGAAGGCAATACAGCAAACCCGCTGGATGCCTACAACAGAATATTACGTCAAACCAAATTTATCAGAGGTGGATTTTTCCGTTACCAGGCTTCAGCGATCTGGGAATTCCTGCCTTCTTACATCGATGGTCAACCCAAACGATTGTTGTCCGTGGAACGTGACATCAAGGAAGGTGGACGAAGTAATCTGCCCGAATACGACTTGAAAGTTTCTGACAGTGGAGAACCGATTTTACACTGGGATCCGCAAGCGTTTGACGGTGATGGCAAAGCCCATATCAAAATGCTGCGCTTTCCTGGCAACGATAACTGCATGATCTGCCACCGCACCTCGAATTCACGCCGTGGTTTTTACGGATTTGGTGATGCGGCAATTGCAGAATTTGATGATGATGGCGTTATCGAAGAAGACTATATGGATGATGTCCATAAAGGCAAAGTGTTCACAGCAGATAACGGTGAACAACGCGCCATTGAAAACTGTAATACCTGCCATTCGCGCGCCTATTTCAAAGAGCCGTTTAGAAATGTCGAACTGAATCTCGACCACAACTTCCTGAAAGGCGATTCAGATATGGATATTCGCAACGACCTGGATTATGCGCCATATGCGAAAGCCTGTGAACATTGTCATGATGAGGCCAAAAAACCGATTATCCCATCGGGTCAGGCCAACATTCTGGACGCGCATCGCGAGCTCTGGAAAGCCAATCAGGATATGGCTGGTTATGCAAAATCACAGCTGACCAAGATCACCAAAACCCATCTTGACGTCGTGGCGTGTCAAACCTGTCATATCACCGGCAAAAAAGGCCGAGGTGGAGCAGATTTGATACCGTTATACCGTTATCGTGAAGCAAAAGATGGTTTACAGAAAATCTTCCCGTACAACCCTAAATTGAGGTACTACTGGATTGATCAAACCAACAACCATCCATTAGCCAGACACGAACGTGATAAGGGCATCCAACAAGGCGAAGATGCTGATGGCAAAACAATCGGCCTTATTACCGATCCTGACACAGGTGAAACCTGTGAGCAGGTTTCAGCGAGAATCTCGCATGGCAGTCTGCGTTTCGGTGATCCCGAAACCTACAAAGGTTATGTTTGCCTGAAGAAAACCTATGATAAGTTTGTTGCTGGTTTGGGTTTCCAGAATCCAAACACTCAGTTGGTCTGGATTTCCTCTAACATGTATGTGTTATCGCATAACGTACGACCATCAACCCAGGCCATGCCATGTGGCGATTGCCACACCCGCAAACAGAGCGGCTCCTGGAGTTCACTGGTATCCGCCAGCGGCAAACTGGGTGAAGCCAATATCAAGAAGGTGACCACCCTGCCCGATAAACGTCTGGTTGATGAAGGTATCGTGAAACTGGGTCTGCCTTACATGAAAGTCGACGATAATGGCGAAGTGAGCATGAATGTCGGCGATATTTTGTACTCCACTAAAGTCGATTCTTTCATGACAATTCTCAAGGCCAGCAGCGCTCAACTCAGAGAAGGTGAGTGGAAAACCACTGAGGACATCGACACCTTGATGGCTGAATCAGGACTAAATGGTGAGTTCAGGTCCAAAGCCGGCCAGCAATTGGGCGGCAAGAAAATCGGATATATTCAAAACGACAAAGGTGATTCTTCGATCAGACAATCCACCATTCTGATCAGCCTTGATGATCCGGTTAATGAGGCGATTATACCCAAGACCCGCTATCGAGTCCTGGTTCGCAAACGCACTGTTGAAATTGCCAGCTGGGTACGAGACAACGGCATGGGCGAGCTGGAATCTGACACGATTTATCTGGGACTGAACAATCCGGATCAATCATCTATCCAGTTCCTGCCGGGTCAAGCTGCACTGATCAAGATCCCATATTGGGGTCATGCGACCAGCCCAGGCGGAGTCAGTATTCTGACATCTCTGGATGGCAGTGAGATATCAACCATGGATCCGTCAGCTGTTGTTGCTGTTCAGCCACATACAGACCAGGCAGACGGGTTTGTCCTGCTCAAAACACCGCATACCGGTTACTTTGCTGTGACAGACATCTAGCTCCACCTCTCAGCGTTTGTATCTGCGGTCAGTCGGCTGTTGATACAAACGCTATTTTTATTTAACCCTGTTGAGAGATAAAGCTGCATAAGTGGGATAACAGCGATTGTACGCAATACAGAATAATTATAGACAACATTATGAATCAACATCACCAATCACAAACACAACACACACAAACAACCACAGCTTCAGATTCAGCTGATTCCGGCAAACCTGGCTTGATGTCACAGATGTTACCCTGGATTGCCGGGGTCGGCTTTGCCGTCGGCAATACAGTCGCTTCAACCAGTTGCACTGTTCCTCAACAAGGCAAATGTTCGGGCTGCGGCGGGTGTGCTGTTGCACTGGGCGCACTTGTGGTCTGGGCGTTGAAAAACCAGAGTAAAGGTAAAGAATTCTACCTCGATGAAAAAGGTCAGGATGAATTTGACCGACAAGCGAATCAATAGTCATTCGCAGATTTTTCAGTTCCTCAATGAATGCATTGAAAGCATGTTTGTGCTTGTGCTTAGTCATGCCTGCGCTAACCGTCCATGCCGGTTATTTACATGGCTCCATCACCACTAAGTTACAAATGGACAATCGTCAGGTCTTTTCACGCAATGGTCGTCAGTTTGCCGAAACTTTCGGCGATTTTTACTATGACGACAAAGCAAACGATTTAAACAGTGGGGTACTGATCGGTGCTCGCTATCAGGACAGAAAACCACATTATGAATTATACCGGGCCTTTATTCGCAAAGGCTTTGATGTCATCAATTCAGAGATCACCCTGGGGCGTTTTGAACGTGCTGATAATTTGGGAATGTATTCAATTGATGGCGGTAATTTTCGCTATTTGAACAAACAGTTCAGTGTTGATTTTTATGCAGGCAGGCCACGCAGGATTGAAGACTTGAAATCTGAGCAAGGTGATTCTGTTTTCGGCACCGAAGCCATATTAAAACTCAATCCTGAATGGCGACATACAGCTATTCCTTTAACAATCGACAAATCGTTTTTGCGTCTGGGTTATCAGCGCTTTAAATTTAGAAATATCGCGCATAGACTGGAATTCGGCAGCCAGATTCAGGGCAGAATCAATGCCGGGGATGACAGCAACTATCAACTGACAGGTTCCGGTACTTATCAGATTTCACAGCAGCAATTCAGAGACTTGCTGGTAGAGGGTTTGATCAACGTCAATAAGAATCTCGGAATTCGTGGACGCTATCAACGTTATAACCCTAAATCAAACATGCTGACTTTCAGAGAACGATTTTTCCAGTTCCTGACCCGAGACAAACAACAGCTCTATGAAGCCGGTTTTCAACATCAGCTTCGGTATGACATTAAATTGTATCTAAACGGGATGCGGGTCACGCGCTCCGGCTTCGACACTGGATATGGAGCCCGTGCGGGGTTCAACCTGAAACACTGGCCAAACCTTTCTCTCTATGGTCAGTTTCATTATCTTGAACTGGGCGCAGAAAATGCCAAGAGCGTGTATTTCGGCATTCGCAGTACGCCAACCTCAAAACTGTCATTTCACCTGCGAAATGTACTGCGAGATGAGCAAAAACAGCTAAACGGCGCCAATCGGGTCGTTGGCGGCGATCTGGAAGTCCGCTACATGATTGAAAACAATCTTATTATATCCCTGGATGGAACTTATATCTGGAACAGCAGGCGTCCGGGAGAATATCTCGGCAGTGTAAAAATCCAGTATTTCTTCGATTATTACAAGCCCAAGGAAGCGCATTGAGACGGACTCTGAAATTTTTCTCAATCATGGCAATGGTTTTGACAGCTTATTTATGTATGGCGGCAGATACCGCAACCAAATCTGCCGAACCGGAAAAACAAAAAAAATGGTGGGAAAAGCGCTATGAACGCGCTGACATTAAATTTCCGCACAATGCCCATATTGGTATTGTCGATCAGGAAGGCGACGCATGCATGTTATGTCACTCATTCAATAAAAACAAAGTGACCGACGAAAAAACCCTGAAACAATTGACCACAATTTCCAATGAACCACTGAAAGCGATTTGCCATGACTGTCATGTCACCGAATTACGAGGCCCCTGGCGCTGTGTGTTATGCCATGACGACCGTGAAAAAATCTGGCCTGACAGCCACAATTACAACTACATCGATCATCATGGCGAAGATGCCCGGCATGATGAAACAACGTGCAATGAATGCCATATCGATCGCAGCTACTGTACTGATTGTCATATGAAACGGGATACCACAGGAGAAGACTATCATCCTCCTGGTTATCGTACTTTGCATGGTATCGAGGCACGAGCCATATCGTTTAACTGCGCACGCTGCCACAACTCATTTTATTGCATCAATTGCCATGACAGCCGTTAACCATGAGCCATCAACCCTGTTCCGTTTTCTATCTCTTGTTTATCGCTTTATCTGCCTTATTGTCAGGCAGTCAGTTACATGCTGCCGACCCGATTGATATTTCATTTGAGCGTGGAGAGCTGTTTTTAACGCCGAATCACGGTGGTGACGGATCTGCATGGGGTTTGGAAGAATGTGCGATCTGTCATGTACGCAGCCAGATTCATAAGGATGTAGCAGCTATCCGGGGCATAGTCCGACGCAAAGGCTACGACACCTGCACTGCTTGTCATGGCAGCAATGGAACTGACAAACCAAGATATTGTACAACTTGCCATAACAATGAGGATTTACCGGATAAACCGCATCTGATCGGAGCACACAATCATAACTTCATCGTTGGAACGGACAGTGAACTGGGTGACGCGCAATGCATTACCTGTCACCAGAGCTCTGACATGGATGGAGAAATGGAAGTCGATGTCGATTACACACTATTCCCCGATGCCAATAACGAGCTGGCGCCTTATCAGGAACAAGCTGATTTCTGCCTGCGATGTCACAATCGCGACCACCAACAAGCTGGTTACACAATCAACACTCGTGAATACCGACATCCATTGATTGCCATGGAGGATAACTTCAATCATATTGATTTTCATGGAAAAGTTAAAGGCAGTGGCCAGCGAACATACGCCGGCCTCAGAGAATCCGGTTATGACTATGGACAAACCGTGCAATGCGAGGACTGTCATGCCCTGCATGGAACGACCAACCCTAAACTGATCATCAACTCATCGCTGATCGGCGCAAGAAAACTGAAACCTCAATTCCGGGATCAGGATTACCCGGTGCATATCGAATACGGCAACTATTCCGAACTCTGCGTGTTATGCCATCAAATGACCGAAATCGTTGAACAAGGCGACATGCCTACCGGAAATGGTTTATCCGGTGTCCATGATGTCACCAGCGATTGCAGAACCTGTCATCGACATGGCCTGGCGACACAAACGGGATTGTAATGCACAAAGTGCTCTTATTCGTTATGTTCACAAGTTATTCAATGATCAACTCTACTGTTCGCGCAGCGAAGCTTGAAGATCCCGAAAAACCTGAAACGCCCCCGCTACATCATGTCATCGATGTCAGCGTAGACGAAGCCATTGAATTACCGGAGACCATGCCGCTTGAATCGGAACGCAAATTACAGTGTAAAACCTGTCATGGCATCGAAGAAATCAATGACATGGAATTCGAGGATGTCGATAAAAATGATCCTGAGTTTCTAAACGGAGGGCCTTACCAGCCACTCACTGAGTTTTGCACTCACTGCCATCAGGAAAAAGACTACCAACGACCCAATATCCACGTCATGCTCGATAACAATGGCGAGATTAAAGAGGATAGCTGCAAATTCTGTCATGAAGAGGTACTGGATCGTGACAAATCCTATGAACCTGATGACATTAAACTACGCATACCCGCTGACCGGTTGTGTTATAGCTGTCATCTGAAGACCCCGCATCTGAATTCAATGGAACATCAGGTCGAACCTGATGAAGACCGAGCAAAACTAATGAAAGAATCGGCTCAAAGACACAACATCATCCTGCCACTCAGCAGGGACGGTAAAGTGATGTGTGTCACTTGTCACACACCACATCAACCTGGCGTCATCGAAGACCATTTACCTGCGGCCAAACAAGTCTCGGATGCTGAAGTAAAAGATGGGATCCAGTACAAAAAAGACAATCCCTGGCAGACCATCATCGCAGACGACAAGCGTGATCGGTTACAGAAAATGTTGAAGAAGTCATCAACCAAAAAACAAGCCGTGAGAATAAAACCGGAATTTAATTATCAGCAAATTGAAAAAGAAGTGTTGTTACGCCTGCCAGCGAAAGACGGAACATTATGCCTTGCCTGCCATTCATTTGATGAGTAGCCAGTCAGTCAACCGAGGAAAATACAATGAGAGTAATTGATAACCTGAAAGCCATACCGGCAATGCAGAAGTATCGCTATTTTTTGATCGCCTTATCCAGCATTGCTTTTCTTGGGCCGCTTGCCTTTTTGCCACAACTGGTCGGCAATGATGATTTATGCGGTGTGCTATGTATGCGCCGTTTTTATTTATATTTTCCAGGCATGTCCTGGGACGACTTATTCATGCATATTACAGTGGCATGGATCGGGGTGATAGCTTTCTGCCTGATATTACTCACCACGTTTTTCTTCGGGCGTATCTGGTGTGGTTATCTGTGCCCGGTTGGTGGTCTGGCGGAACTTGGCAGTCGCATGCTCAATGATCGCTGGAAAATTGAGTTCCGTTCCTTACCGCAAGTGCAGATTCGCTATAGTTATCTGGCCGCTTATATTGTATTGATGCCAGCTCTTGGAATAAGTGCCTGCACCTTGTGTAATTTCATTACTATCCCGCGCCTGATCGAAGCCCTGAGCGGCGAATATCGCGGAATCGTATATATCTTGTCCACAGTCGGCCTGGTCAACCTCGGTCTATTGTTTTTACTTGGTTTCTTCGCCAGTAAAGGCCGTGCTTACTGCCAGTTTTTATGCCCGATCGGTGCGGCTGACGGTCTGGTTAACAAACTCGGCTCAAAATTCCGCTGGGCACGGCGTATCAGGGTCGAAAAAGAACGTTGCACCGGTTGTAACATCTGTGCCCGCAATTGCATGTGCGGCGCCATAAAAATGGTCAACCGGGTCCCGGTAGTGGAGCAAACATCCTGTATGTCATGTCATGAATGCGTCGATGTCTGTGCCTGGAACGCGATAGAGTGGACCACTGGTCCTCGCGATAAACAACCCCGGAAAATCAAACGAGGTGTGGAAATATTTCCAGAACCGTCCTGGCAATTACTGTCTGAACCGGACATGCTGGAAAACAACGTTGTGCCAGCACGTATCCATTGGGGGCGACTGGTTAACGGATTGATTTTCAGCAGCGTCATCGGCTACATCGCTTATTACTCACTTCTCATGTAAGAAGTGATAACTATGTATTTATATTAGTATTCTGGCTAACATTCAATCTGTTTTCAATGATATGAAAGTTAATCAATCATTCTTGTGGAACATAAGAAATACTGCGCTGCTGATGGGTTTACGGTGTGTTAAATGCAAATCGCAATTGCAGGTGATTTCAAATTCTGCACACCTAACCCAACCGATTATAAAAATGATCTGTAAAAAAATCGAAATTATTTCAACCTGATCAAGAATCATACAAACAATACCAGCATTTTTTTAATACAACGTCGAGTATTCAATCAATTGCATTACACTTCTTTTTTTCGATATTTTTTGGCAGTTTTGTTTTGTTATTACGCACTCTCTATAGTCGTTGCCGAACCACGCAAACCCGACCCTGATGGCTGCCTGACCTGCCATTCATTACCAGGTTTGCAGTGGATTGATGAACAGGGTATGTGGCGCGTTGCCACCATCAACCAGGATCACTATTACAGCTCGTTACATGGCAGTGTGCCGTGTCGTGATTGCCACCGAAAAATTACTGATTATCCACATAAAGTAGAAAACGGATATGTCGACTGTTCTGAATCCTGCCATGTCGAAGAACCTTCAGAAGGCGAAGCATTTACCCATAAGCCGATGATGGAAGAATATGATGAATCGGCGCATGGTCAAGGCTGGTACAAGGATTTCGCCGGAGGCAACCGCCTTAAGGAACTCGATGAATCCAGATCACCATCGTGTCGTTTCTGCCATGACAATGCTGCATATATTGCTGCTGATAAAGCCGAGTTATTCAAGGAATCATTTGCTCACAGCGATATGGAATGTGGTAAATGTCATGTTGGCGAAGTGTGGATGACTCAGATGGGCGGACATATTCTGCGCCGCTTTATCGGTAATCGAATGAACAAAAACGATTCCAATGCAATCTGCCTGGATTGTCACAATGATCCGGAATTTTTAAAAGACATTGAACTGGAAGACCCGGACAGTGGAGAAAAGCATCAACCTGACAACCGCTGGTTGAATGCCGGCGAAAGCTATCAGCGCATGTTACACAGTCGCCTGCTGGTGGTTGGCGTTGAAGATGGCGCGTCGTGTATCGATTGTCACGCACCCAATGGCTTGCACCACAAGATTCTGCGCGATGAAGATGAAGCGTCAACCACGCATCCGGATAATTTACCCGAGACCTGCAGCGCCAGCGGTTGCCACGGTTACTCCAAAATTCCTGAAAACCACGACTTTACCATGACAGACATGCACGATGTCGATCTGTTATCGATGTCGTTACTGACCAGTAAGGAATTGCAGGAACACCTGGACAGCATATGGAGCAAACTGTCAATTTTGATTCTGCCTATCATTATCATCATGACAATTGGCAGTGTCATCTGGGCGTTTACCGGCAAGAATCGCGGGTTAATTATGGCAATTCTTGGTGGCGAACATTTCCAGGTCTATATGGCGGGCAAAAAACCATCTGCAAAAAAAGGTGCGAAATCAGGAAAAGAAACCAAACGTGCACCACGCCAGCGTACTTCAACAACTTCGCGTCCAACAAACAATAAGCCTCCAGCAGATGCAACAAGCGAGAATCCTCCAAAAAACCCTGAACCTGACCCATCAACTGGATCGAAACAACACGCTGAGAACTCATCGGAATCATCAGAGCCCCAGGAAAACCCCACCGACACACAAGGATCTGACAATGCATAAGCGACTGATCTACATCCTGTGCGTGACAGGCTTGGCATTATCGCCAATAACGCAGTGTTATGGAAATGAAACAAATCAATTACCACTTTACTGGGAACTGGTGATGCAGGCACAACCCGATGCAGAAGCTTTAGCAGAATCGGAAACACTGATTAAAGATCATACTGAAGTCGATATTATCGAACGCACCAGAATCCGTCCGTTTCACAAACAACCGAAATATACCGAAACATCCAGTCAGGCATTTTGCATGAACTGCCATTTACCGATTCCGCATACCAAAAATCTGCGTAATCGCAGCTTTTTGAACATGCATACCACATATATAGCCTGCGAAACCTGTCATTTCAGACCGGAAAATATTACCCTCGACTATCAGTGGTTTGATTATAAAACCCGTCAACTACAAACAGGTTCTGAATCATTATTCAAAGTCATCAAACCCAAAACAGCTGAACAGAAACAAGCTGACAAACCTCGAAATACGGATTTAAAAATCAGCCCGTTTTACCAGCACCAACCCGTGTTTCTGTTTAAGGATTCCGAGCAACCCAAACAATTACTCAAACAATGGGAGTCAGGTGATTTGCCTCAGCGCGTGATGGCCAGAGCCAAGATTCATGCCCCACTGCAAACTGAAGGTCCTGAATGCAAAGCATGTCATGATCCTGACCATCAACAACTGGATTTGCAACAACTGGGTGCGACCCGCAGACAATTCAAGGCCATCACGATGCATCGCATTCCATTGTTTTTCTCCCGTTACAAGGAGGATGACCAGAAAATACGCATCATAGATGTGTTGCGCTAAGTGACAGCGCGCATGTTGCATCACTCCTGGCGATACTGCCATCGGTTGCTGATAGTTATAGGCTTATTGATTCCGGCGATCTGTCCGGCATCACCCGTTGTCATCCAGCAAACCACGGTTGATGATCAACTGCATCAACCGACACGAGCGATTGAAGACAATTCCGGTCATGTGTTTATTCTGGATGGAGCCAGTCATCAAGTGATTAAAATCGATAACAGTGGTAAACGCACCCGATTCGGGAGCAAGCAACTGAGATTGCCGATGGATATCACTTTGGTTGATGACAACACGTTAATTATTGCCGATAGCGGGCATCATCGCCTGCTTGAATTCTCGACCCAGGGCAAACTGCTGCGCAGTCTCAAGCTCAAATCAGCGCCTGTTCCCAATGCTGCGTTCGGGCCTCCTTCACGAACCGATACCTTACCTTCAGAGCCTGTTGCGGTGGCAGTCCAGCATCGTAATGTATGGTGGTCAGACCGGCGCCATCACCGGGTCTGTGCAACCGATCTGGACACTGCTGAAACATCAAACTGTTTCGGTCAGCCTGGTATGGAAAACGGTGATTTGCAGTTCCCCTATCAAATCGCTATCGATAATGACGAGTATGTCGCCGTGGTTGATACCTTAAATGCCAGAGTGCAATTATTCAATCGTCTCGGAGATCATGTCCAGAATATCGGCCACTTCGGAATTCGCCCTGGCGAGATGTACCGCCCTAACGGGACTGCCTACGATGACCAGGGGTTTCAGTTTGTCAGTGACAGTTACCAGGGAACAATTTCAGTGTATCGCTCAGGTCAATTTCTGCATCTGTTAGCTGATCAAACCGGGAAACCTATGCAGTTCAATACGCCAACAGGATTATCCTGGCATAACAACATCTTACTTGTCGCTGACACCGGTGCAAGCAGGATCTATAAGCTTACTCTGAGTCAAGCCGATCAACCCAATACCCCATTGCCGACCCGAACTGACAGTGCCAAGCAAAATTGCGTCATCTGTCATCTATCCTGGTCGGATGACTATACCCCCCACTCTGCCGGCAACCCCGAAGCCCCGCCGGTAGCAACCAGTAAAATGTGTTACAGCTGCCACCACGGCGTGATCATCGACTCCAGAAACCAGATTGGAATCAACGGCCAACATCCGTCGATTCATGATGCTGAAAAAATAAGACAAAAACGACTCAAAACCGAAAGAAAGGATAATATTGCCGATGAATTTCCACTTACTGCAAACAAAGAACTGTTATGTACAACGTGCCACACACCTCATAGCAATGATACTTCGGGTGACGCACTCTATGCTGAACACCACAATACCTGGATGCGTAACCAGAACAAAGGTGGTGACATGTGCGAAAAATGCCATGAATCAAATGCAGACACAGCACGCAAGCGACACCCGGAACAAAAAGGTCAGAACCATCCATTGGCATTCCAGCTATCAAAACCGCCGTTCAAAAACGCCAAAAACTATTCTACCGATGCGCACTTGCAGAAAGGCTTACCTGAAGCACTAAACCTGTCTGGCGCCAGTCTGGGGCGTGTCAACGAAATGATCTGCCAGACTTGCCATCAGGTTCACGGTGGCAGCAAACCCAATCTTCTGGCAATCACTGACAGCAAAGGCCAGCTCTGCAAAACCTGTCACCGGCGTCAGCACAGCGACAGTAAAAAACAGGCCCGTAAAAAAGGCGTGCATCCGGTCAACATCAAACTGGACGATCTGGAGCTGGATGAACCGGTTAAGATTGATGGCAAAACCATCAAAACAGTGACCTGCCAGACCTGCCATCAAATTCACGATGGCCAGCCCGGGACAGTATTACTGCCCAGACAAATCAAGACAACTGAAGAATTATGCGTGACCTGCCATCAGCGCCAGCATGCCGAAGACAAGGATGATGCAATTCGCAAAGGCGTTCATCCTGTTAATGCCAAACTCGATGAGCCGGTCAAGATTAAAGGTAAGCAAATCAAGGTTGTCGGTTGCTTAAGCTGCCATGCTGTTCACAGTGGCGTCAACAATACCCCGGCACTGGTGGAAGACCATCATGACGGCCAGTTATGCGAACATTGCCATGACAGCAAGCAGGAGGTGGTCGGCACCGATCACGATTTGCGCATCACCGCCAAAGACAAGCCAAATCAACATGATGAGCTTCCAGAAAAATCAGGTGTTTGCGGGACTTGTCACAGCTTGCATCGAGGTAATGGCAAACGACTGTATCTGGCTGCTGTCAAACCGGTTAATACCAGCACAGCGGATCACCCGGAACGCGACCCTGTGTTGCTCAAAACAGATGCACTGTGCCTGGAGTGTCACCAGAAACATGGGCTTGCCGAGGACAAACCAATCGACCAGTTTGCGCATCCTTTCAAATCCATTGTGTTACGCTCGGATAAAGACACATTGCCTTTGTTAAGCAAAACTGAGGAAAAACCGGAAGATCGCGGCATGATCGCTTGTATTACCTGTCACGAGCCACATCACTGGAAACCGAAATCAGAGCAGGATAAAACACTCAACAAAGCCAATCATCCACAATTCAAAGACAATCAGGAAGGTACGGTGCTAAACAGTTTCTTACGCTTGAAAGGCGTCAAAAACACATTTTGCGTTGATTGTCATGGCATCAATGCATTGCTCAAATACAAATACTACCATGACAAAACAATTGTTCAGGAAGAATCGCTTGATTACATTAAATAAGTCAATTGACAGTAGATGGACTGAAATCCGCAATCAATTGAATCTCATCGAATTTTGCATTGATGGTTCATAAACAGACATGTCCCGTCTTCATTTATCCACATATCAACCAATGCAGATTCATTAAATCTGTTATACTGGAGGGCTAATTTTCGTGCACACAGAGACTATACAATCAGAGACACGCGCTTCTATGCCTCAGGATTCATCGGTTATGGATAATGTAACAACTTCTCAGCAAACCCTGCAACTCGGCATTCCTGGTTACAGTTATGACGACTTGTACGATCCGCTGCGTTTGAAAGATCTTTTCGAGGAATTCAATACCTCACTGCAACAACAAAACCCTGACCTGTTTGCTGAATACCAGGCTTATCATGACTGCAAGGGCGAAGGCATGTCGGCCGAGGAAGTATCCGATGTTCTGGTCAAAACTTCACCATTTGTCAGCGCATTTGTCAGCAAGCTGTTTCAGGTCGAAACGGAAACCTCCCAGCAGCGCGAAAGAACCCGGCTTGAAGTAGACACCATTTTTACGTTTAAAAAACTGGTCGCATCTGCCAAAAAACTGTTTCGCAAGGATAATCCTGAAACCTGGGACTTCGCCCAGATTAATCAGGCAGTCACCGCCATGGTCACAGTTCTGTACAGCGGAGATGCTGACCCGTCAGACCGAGAATATCGAACAGCAAGTGTCGCAACCCGCCTGCAATCACTCATTACAACGGCCAGACAAGGACTTGAAAACGGTTCCAAAGACCGCATGGCGATTGATTCAATCCGCGAAGTCTTGCAAGCCGATCCGCAGACTTCTGCCCAACTGGCCGACAGTCTGGCACTGACCGACCCCGTCGAATTTACTGAATCACTGCTGCATTGCATTCAGCGCTGGGCACATGCCATCAATACACTACCGGAACATTTAAACCTGGTTCGTCACTGGGTCTCGTTTCATACTCCGGAAAAGCTTGATTTCCAGAATCTGGTTCCACTCCAGAAACAACCTGCTGCCGGTTATACCAAACTCAAGGGTCCGGTTGACCAGCAACGCCGGCGTGACGGATTTGCCCTGACTGACAAACGCTTCAAGCTGCGTCAGGTATTGAATGAAGTCGATTTATGCAAATTCTGCCATGACCGCGATGCCGATGCCTGCTCAAAAGGCATGCGCAACAAGAAAACCAGCGAATTCCACATCAACCCGCTGGATATCGCTTTAACCGGCTGCCCTCTGGAAGAAAAAATTTCCGAAATGCACATGTTAAAGAACGATGGCGATAACATAGGCGCGCTGGCGCTGGTCGTCATTGATAATCCCATGTGTCCCGGGACCGGACACCGGATCTGCAACAACTGCATGAAAAGCTGTATTTTCCAGAAAAGCGAGCCGGTTGACATTCCCCAGATCGAAACCAATGTCCTTACAGATGTGCTGTTTTTACCTTATGGTTTCGAAATTTACAGCCTGCTGACCCGCTGGAACCCTCTCAATGTCAAGCGCCCGTATGCCCTGCCCTACAATGGCAAAAACGTGCTTGTCGTAGGCATGGGACCAGCCGGATACACCCTGGCCCATTACCTGATCAACGAAGGCTTTGGCGTAGTCGGTATCGATGCCCTGAAAATCGAGCCGCTGTCTGCGGAACTGTGCGGCAGCGCGGACCAGCCCCCTGCCCCGGTTGCTGACTTTAATACCTTATATGAAGACCTGGACAAACGCACCATACTTGGTTTTGGCGGCGTCGCTGAATACGGTATTACCGTGCGCTGGGATAAAAACTTTCTCAAAGTCATCTACCTGACCCTGTCTCGTCGCCAACAGTTTCGCTGTTACGGCGGTATACGCTTTGGTGGCACCCTGACTATCGAAGACGCCTGGGATCTGGGTTTTCATCATATCGGCATCGCCACAGGTGCCGGTCAACCCACTGTTATCAATCTCAAAAACAACCTGGCGCGAGGTGTTCGCAAAGCCTCAGACTTCCTGATGGCCTTACAGCTTACAGGAGCTGCCAAGAACAGCACTCTGGCTAACCTGCAAATGCGCCTGCCGGTCGGCATTATCGGTGGAGGTCTGACCGCAGTGGATACGACGACTGAAGCCATGGCGTATTATCCGATTCAAGTCGAAAAAATTCTCAAACGTTATACCGTCATCAGCGCTGAAATTGGTGAGCAAACCTTCAGAGATCGTTTTGATGAAGAAGAGCTGATTATCCTCGACGAATTCCTCGGACATGGCAAAGCCATCAAATCAGAGCGTGAGCGCGCTACACAAGCTGGAGAAGAACCGGATTTTCACAGCCTGGTCAATCAATGGGGTGGCGTGACACTGTTTTATCGTAAAGGCATGGTGGACTCACCGGCTTACCGGCAAAACCATGAAGAAGTCCATCTGGCCTTGCAGGAAGACATCAGTTGGGTAGAAGGTATGAGTCCCGTCGAAGCAAAAACCGATGACTATGGGCATCTGGAATCTGTCGTTTTCGATAAACTGGAAAACACAGATAATCACTGGAAAACAACCGGAGAACAGGTCGATGTCCCACTCAAGTCACTGTTTATCGCAGCCGGAACTGCGCCAAATACAATTTACGAAGATGAATTTCCTGGCACTTTTGAAAAAGACTGGAAATTTTTCAAACGCTTCGAGCTGGATGATGCTAACGGTGAGACGAGTTTAACAACTCCACCTGAAAATGATTACCCTGAACCTAAAATTGATGTACCAGCACCACTGACATCGTATCATCGTGACGGAAAATTCATTACGTATTACGGCGATAATCATCCGGTTTATGCAGGCAATGTTGTGAAAGCAATGGCCAGCGCCAAAGACGGTTATCCCTATATCGTACGCTTGTTTGAAAAAGATATTGCCAACCTGTCCAGTGCAGATCAAACCAGGCGTGATCAAGAACTCAAAGCATTTCAGGACAAACTCGACAGCCAGTGGGTCGCCACAGTGCGGGAAATCAGGCGACTGACCCCAACTATCGTCGAAATTATCGTTCATGCCCCCATGCAGGCCAAAGGCTTTCATCCGGGACAGTTTTATCGTATCCAGAATCTGGACATTTACGCACCTGTTGTCAACGGCACTAATCTCACCGCAGAAGGGCTGGCACTGACCGGAGCCTGGGTAGATAAGGACGAAGGTCTTATTTCACTGATCACACTGGAAATGGGCAGCTCGTCGCGGCTCTGCGCATACTGGCACCCGGGTGATCCGGTGGTCGTCATGGGCGTGACCGGGGCACCGACTGAAATCCCCCGCAACAAAACAGTCTGTCTGGTTGGTGGCGGGCTGGGCAATGCCGTGTTGTTTTCTATCGGCAAAGCCATGCGCTCGGTTGGCAATAAGGTTATTTATTTTGCCGGATACAAAAACAGCTATGATGTGTTCCGGGTCAATGATATCGAGGAAGCATCGGATATCATAATCTGGGCAGTTGATCCTGGCGACAATGTTAAACCGATCCCGACAACACGCGATCAGGACAAATCCTTCGTCGGCAATATTTTGCAAGCCATGACAGCCTATGCAACCGACGAACTCGGGCAACAGGACATCCCGTTATCAGATGCAGACCTGATGATCGTCATCGGCTCAGACCGCATGATGGCCGCTGTGCAAAATGCACGAAACAACCAGCTCAAACCGTATCTGAAACCGGAACATGAAGCAGTAGGTTCGATCAACTCACCCATGCAATGCATGATGAAAGGTGTCTGCGCGCAATGTATGTGTCGCCACGTCGATCCCGAAACCGGTGAAGAGAGTTTCGTTTATAGTTGCTTCAATCAGGATCAAAAGCTGCAGGAAGTGGATTTTAACCATCTCCACGCACGCTTGAGACAGAACTCGGTTCATGAAAAAGTGTCTAATTCCTGGCTTGATCATTTACTGAGTGAATTACCCGATCATCCATAGCAGATGATTTAACTTGTGATATATTTATTTTACTGACTACGTCATATTCAATTAAGTATTAATCGTTTAAATAAGCCACTTATCTGGTCAAAGCCAAAACAGCTTGCTGTGTTAAACCGGTTCTCCGGTAGAAAACCGAAAATTGTGCGTTTGTATCTGTAAAGAACACACATCGATTAACAACAAAGCAGTTGATTAGTGTTTGCATTTGATTGACAGATAGTGTATTAAAACGGGCTTGAAAAAAACCATCCTGCGACAGGAGAGAATAAATGACTGAAGATCGTCAAACCAATCCCGATATGCCGTTCAGCTTTGAACCGGTAGAAATCAAAGAAGGGGATGAATACATGAACCTCACCCAGCGTCAGCATTTCAAGGAAATCCTGACTAACTGGAAGCAGAGTTTGATGTCCGGTGTCGATGACACTGTGTTACATATGAAAGATGACGCAGCGAATTACCCTGACCCGAATGATCGCGCCTCTCAGGAATCTGATTTCAGTATTGAATTAAGAACCCGTGACCGGGAGCGCAAACTCATCAAGAAAATCGATGAATCCTTGCGCAACCTGGAGTCCGAAGATTATGGTTATTGCGAGGAATGCGGGACCGAAATCGGAATCCGACGGCTCGAAGCTCGACCGACAGCAAACTTGTGTATCGACTGCAAAACACGTGATGAGATCCGCGAGAAACAAATCGCTTCAGGCTAAACACGTCTCACATTGTCAAACAAAAACTGCTTCGGGATAACGATACTCGAACCAGTCATCGGTGCAGCTTCAAACTATTGTCACCAGGGGCCTGTTCACTCGCCTGATCAGGTTCCCTGAAAGTGGACGATCCAACCCTGACCTTTGCCATCCCGCAATCTGCACCATACCGGGGCCGATTTGCACCTTCACCCACCGGCGAACTCCACTGGGGCTCGTTGTTCAACGCTGTTGCAGGCTTTCTGCAAGCCCGCAGTCAAAACGGCAAGTGGTTGTTACGCATTGACGATATTGACCAACAACGCTGCCGACCACAAGCAACCGACGCTATTGTTTATACCCTGGAACGCTTCGGGCTGGAATGGGACGAATCACCTTACTTCCAGAACCAGCATGTCAACGACTATCATGCTGTTCTGCAAGAACTCGATCAAAAAAGCTGGATTTATCCCTGCAACTGTAAACGTGTCAGCCTGAAACAACATAAACTGGAAAACCCGGAATCAGCCGATTATCCAGGATTCTGCCGAAACAAAAAAATTGATCGCGCTTTACCTCATGCGCTCAGACTAAAAACAAACCACCATCCAGTCCAATTATTTGATCCGCTATCAGGACCGCACAGCGAACACTTAAGCGAAACCACAGGTGATTTCATTATCTACCGACGTGACCAGATCATCTCCTATCACCTGGCCTCAGTTGTTGATGACAAACTTATGGACATCACTGAAGCCGTACGCGGCAATGACTTAATCCAGTCCTCGTTACAACAGATCCACCTGCAAGGCTTACTCAACTACGCGACAACGCAATATCTACACACTCCACTGATCGTTGATTCAACAAACACCAAACTCTCCAAACAAACCGGCGCAAAACCGGTTACCGACTATCCGGTCACTCAAACCCTGTTCACCCTGCTCATTCAACTCAACCAAAACCCACCCCAGGAACTTGCCAAAGAATCAAGAGAAACCATACTCAACTGGGCAATTGCCAACTGGGACATCAATAATCTAAAAGGATGCCAAGAAATAACACTTAAAGAAAGTCAAACCAATCAAAATGACTGTTCTTCAATAGAAATATGAGACAAAACAAATTATGAATGGGTAAAATTCGCAGAATAGCTCACTGAGGGTTGAAGTTGAATCACAAATTCTGCCTGTGATCCAATTGAGTCACAGCCTCAAACAATGCAACAGATTTTGCAGAGCAACATTTAAATTTTAAATAATCCTGAATCCGAGTTTTAAATCTTGATTATATGGATATAATTGACTGATTATACAGTGTAATAATGGTAAAAGAAGCGTCTGCATCCACTCCCCCGGCAGGTGAACCATGAAACGCTTTATCCTTGAACAATCTGATACTGAATTTTAT
>JAHZJL010000081.1 GCA_022600935.1 Gammaproteobacteria bacterium | reverse complement strand
GTATAGGCGATATTACCCTGACCACCGGTAACCGCATTCAGTGATGAAAACAAAACCACAAAATCCAGTGATGTAAAATCGATACACTGTTGAAGAATCTGTGCACCTAGCACTTTAGGCCGCAGTTCAGCAAGCGAACGGGATTTATTTTGAGCATCAATGTAACCCCGATGATCACTTGCTGCTGCATGGAATACTCCGTTCAATTCACCGTATTCGGCGATTGCCTGATCAACTACGGACTGCATTGCATGCTCATCACAGACATCCACTTTGCATACCATTACCTCCGCTCCAGAACTTTGCATACCCAGCAACATATCAATGGTTTCTGACTGCTGACGTGTGCGAGTATTGTTGTGTCGAGATAGAGTTTTACTACCTGGCGCCTTGCCTAGTACCAGACAACAATCGGTTGTTAAGCGTTGCTCCGCTTGTTCCGGGAATACTGCCACATCTGAAAACAAGCCACTCTCAGTGAACACCTGTTGCCAGCTATCAGGTGTTAATAACGGAGTTGTCCCGGAGCGCAAGTCACTATCGTTAAAATACCACCAGCCTTCTGCAAGCCCCCAGACCATTTCATACCAGCGTGGGATTGGTGGTGTTTCAACCAGACATAAATCTGCGCCAGGTTTTAACAAACAGCTGAGTTGACTGATTGCTTTGGAAATATCAGGCGTCGCGTGTACAACATCCAGGCCATAAATGATATCAAAACTCTGTAATTCAAACCCTTGTGCAACTGGATCCTGAAAAATATCAAATACCGAAAAGCGCATAAAATCCAGACCTTGCTTTTCAGCTTGTTGCTGAACTTTTAAGACAAAGGATTTACCGATATCGGTGAAATAATATTCAACATTTTTTCCTTGCAAGCCCGGTGCAATAATGCCGGTTAACACTCCGCTACCGCCACCGACCTCAAGAATTCTGACGACATTATCGGACTGTTCAATTTTTCGATGAACCAGGTGTTTTAGTAACTGGTAATAAACCCGATGATTGGAGTGTTCGACAGTTTTTTCTCCAACTTCTGAAATCAGGCTGCGATCACCATCTGGATATAAAACGCTAATCGCTTCAATTTGACCGGACAAGGCTTGATCAAAATGGGCAACACAATGCGCCACCATTTCATGTAAGGCTTTAAAACCTGGATAATTCTGATTTATCTGCTGTTCCAATTGAGCGATTTCAGAAGCCCAGTCGCGTCTTTCATTCAAACCAAAGGAAAACTGCTCACCCTCCCAGCTAAGCAAATGATCTCTTTGCAAAATTTCCAGCAATAAACACAAAAATTTTTCAAACTTGGGTAACAGTTTGAGTTTTTGGCTGAGTTCTGACAATGACCACTGTTTGTCTCCAAAGGGCTTAATCCCGGCTTGATCGAAAAAGCGCAATAAATGCAATGCGCATAATTGTTCCAGTTTGTCTTGCACGCCTGGATAGTTATCCAGTCCAGCAATCGCCAATTCATGAATCAGATTTGTTTCAGTTTGCTGTAGTTCTGAAACAAAACGAGCAAAATCAGGATTTGATTGTTTTTCTACACTTGAATACCATGTATTTTTTTCAGGGAAATCCTGTTGTGTGGTCAGAATCAGCTTGGCCTGATATTTCTGTGCGAGAAACCCCGCCAAGGTCAAGCCAATTCCACCCAGACCTCCAGTAATTAAATAACGACCCTGTTGTTTTAGCGCATCCTCATCGTTATCAGCTTGAGCCAAATTCAGATTCTCAAGCTCAGGACGCCAGAAATATCCGTTGCGCCAGGCCAGGACTGAATGTTCAAAACCTAAATTGGAAATATCTGGGAGTTCTGATTGTCTGTTTTCAACATCAATCAGGCGACACTGTAATTGAGGATATTCTTGCGGAATAACCTTTACCGGGCCTAACATCAAAGCCTGTAAAGGCGACAAGCTGTGCTCTGCCCCGGTCACCTCAAATAAACCACAGGTAAGGACTGTTATCCGGCATTGAGTTTGAAATGAAACCCGATTCAATACCTTGCAAAAATATAATAACCCAAGGTAAGACTGAATAGCTGCATCGAAGGATTTATCACTGCTCGAATTCCAGCAGAACAACACCTCGACAGACTGCCTCTCTGTTATCGACAAATCACCCATCAAATTTTCAAAATCCGGTTCCACTTCAGGATTCAATTCGAACATATGTTCATTAATTTGCTGATAGCGCCGTGCTGTTTTTATTTGTTGCCAGACCACTGCGCCTAATTTAAAAACAGGGACTGCCTCATCAGTAAATATCAAATAAAGATCAGAATACGCATTTGGAGTTTGTGCTGCAGCCAAACAACGCTGCCAGTTCACCGTCGAAAACCACTGCGCCAGATCAGGTGTTTGCTTGTTACTTCCTATATGTCTGTCATTTCTCGCTTTCGCTTCAACCCAACAGCGTTGCCTTTGAAATGGATAAGTTGGTAAAGCAAGACGTTGTCGTTGCTCGTATTGATAATAACTGTTCCAATCCACTGCGACACCAGCAGTCCACAACCGAGCGACTGTTTCTTCTAAACCAGTGTGTTCCAAATCTTCTTTATCAGCTAATGTGCCGAATGTTGTTTGCTGATTACTCAAAATCGGCTTGGCGAAGGCTTGTAACACTTGTCCCGCACCAATTTCCAATAATATCAATTGGTCAAATTCAGCACAGACAGTCTTTAATCCATCAGCAAATAGTACGGGCTGAAGCATATGATCACGCCAATAATCAGCGTTGATGGCTGTCGAATCAAACCAGCTTCCGGTTAAATTAGAGATAAATGGAACCGAGTTCGGTTTCATTTCCAATTGATTCGTTGATTCTGCAAAAGCCTGAGCTGCTGAGTGCATTAATGGTGAATGAAATCCATGTGCTACAGTAAGCTGTCGATAACTAACAGCGTTGCGCTTCAGTTCTGGCAATAATGCATCAATCGATTGCTGGCTTCCACTAAGCACACATTGCTGTTCAGCATTAACTGCAGCCAGCGATAAATCTTGGTTTAACCATTGCTGACATTGTGCTTTGGTTGCAGTTACAGCCAACATTGCGCCAGGGGGAGCAGCCTGCATTATGCGTGCACGTTGAACAACCAGGCGTAAAGCATCTTCCAGACTCAATACACTGGCAATGCATGCAGCGACATATTCACCTAAACTATGACCAATCATTGCTGCTGGTTTTATCTGCCAGGCCATTAACTGTATCGCCAGTGCATATTCAATAACAAACAATGCTGGCTGGGTGAATTGAGTCTTGTTTAGTTGTTGCTCAGCATTGACTTGATAGCCTGGCTCTGGATAAAAAAGCGTCCTCAGATCCAATCCAAGCATTGGTTGCAAGTAATCACAACAAAAATCTACTTGTTGTTTAAACACCTTTTCTGTTTGATACAACAATTTGCCCATTCCGGTTTTTTGTGTGCCCTGCCCCGGAAACATAAACACCACAGCCGGCGACTCGCTGTTTAATGAAGAGCGCTGTAATTCAGATAATGATTGAACTGCTTGTTGAGTTGATTCAGCCAATATGCAAGTTCTAAGCTCTAATTCCCTGCGCCCAACTGCCAGGCTGTATGCGACATCTGCCAAATTCTGGTTGGCATTGGTTTGTACATGCGCTGCGATTGATTGTGCTAATTGACTGAGTGCTTGCGGTGATTTCGCTGATAATGGCAATATTTGTCGAGGTCTGCTTGAAGGCTGAGAACGATTGCTTGCATCTGGTGCTTGTTCCAGGATCACATGAGCATTGGTGCCTCCGATGCCAAATGAACTCACTCCAGCTCGTCTTGGGGTTTGCGATTGTGTCCAGTTTTGCAGGTGCTGATTAACATAAAACGGACTCTGTTCAAAGTCGATTGCCGGATTCGCTTCAGTAAAATGTAACGAAGCCGGGATTTTTCGCTGATACAACGCAAGCGCTGTTTTTATCAAACCAGCAATGCCAGCAGCGGTATCCATATGTCCCAGGTTAGTTTTAATCGAACCCAAAGCGCAATACTGTTTGTTCTCAGTCCTGGAAAACGCCAGTT
>JAHZJL010000080.1 GCA_022600935.1 Gammaproteobacteria bacterium | reverse complement strand
GAAGGCGGAGCCGTCAGATTTACAGTCTGATCCCTTTGACCACTCGGGAACCCCTCCGTGATGCCAAGCAGACTATTGTGGCCTGAAAGTATATTTTTGTCAACAACAGTCCTTGCGATTTTAATAGAGCAACTGATCAGTCAGAATGCAGTTCCTGAATTGCGCGCTGAGATTGCTCTCCCATTAATTTTGACAACAATGGAATTGTTCTTGCTATCGCATTATCAATATCTATTCGATGTTGTTTGCCAGGAGGTTTTAAAACATGATTAATCATGTCAGATGAACGACCAACACCAATCCTTAAGCGACTGAATCCTGCCGTGCCAAGCTGAGCAATAATATCACGCAAACCATTATGACCGCCATGGCCACCACCAGATTTGAAGCGCATCACACCCGGCTCAAAATCAACCTCGTCGTGCGCGACAAGAACGCAGCCGGGTTCGACATTGAAATACTGACAAACTTGCTGAACAGCTCGACCTGATCGGTTCATAAACGTTAGAGGCTTCAAGATTAACCAACTATCACCGTCATACTCGGTCTGTCCAAGTTGCGCTGTAAACTTTGTCTTGCCAAATAATTCGCATTGATTAGCCTCAGCAAAACGATCAGCCAACCAGAACCCAGCATTATGTCTTGTTGATTCGTATTGTTGGCCGGGATTCCCCAACCCTGCAAGCAAAAACCTGTTAGACAAGTCAGCATACCCCAGGGATAGCTGTGTTACTCATCATCAGTAGCAAGGTATGTCTAATCAGAGTCACCTTGATCTGTTTCTTGATCATCGCCCGAGGAGACTGCTGACTCATCATCAAGTTCCTGTTCAATTCGCGGTGGTGTAACCGAAACAACTATCTGATCATGATCGTGCTCATCACCATGAGTCAAAGCAGCAATTTCAACATTTTCAGGCAAACTGATTTCGGTTAGATGGATCGAGTCACCAATAGCGAGATTTAGCACATCGATCTCTATGAATTCAGGGAGATTTGAAGGTAGACAGATTATTTCAATCTCTGTCATGTTGTGAAGAATTGTTCCGCCGCCGGTTTTAACACCAACACATTTTTCTTCATTGGCAAAATGAATGGGAACATTAACTTTAAGTTTTTCGCCAGCGGTAACACGCATAAAATCCATATGCAGAATACGGGCTTTACTTGGGTGGCGATGCATCGCCTTCATTATAGCTTGCTGTGGCTTTTCGCCCTCAACATTGATTGACAACACATGTGAATAATAGCCTTCGTCAAGAATCTTTTTCTCAACTTCCTGATGATCAAGCGTTAACATCTCCACATCCGCATGACCGCCGTAGATCACAGCAGGTATTTTCATTTCACGCCTGAGACGACGCGAGTGCGAAGTCCCTTTTCCTTCCCTTTTTACCGCATTAAATTCATAATTGACAGCCATGCCAACTTACTCCCAAACCAAAAATCATTAATCAAGATACAAAAGATAGCTAGTCAGTATAATTGAAATGACTTAGCAATTCTATAGATTAAAACAATTAACTAATATTACTGTCGTTCTTTCGTTACCAGATGCTGGCAACAGTTTATCGTTACCTAGCCCCGGAAAGACCCTTTGGAGCGAGAATTCATGCATTCAATCAACAAACAATGAACTAACAGATTCGTTATTTGCCATGCGCCTGATTGCCTCACCAAGCATACCACCTACACTCAATTGCCGGACTTTCCCACAAGCGACAGCTTGCTCTCTAAGCGGAATTGTATTTGTAACAACAAGCTCATCCAAACCCGAGTCGACGAGATTTGAAATTGCCGGGCCTGACAAGACTGCATGCGTACAACAAGCAATCACACTGCTTGCCCCACGCTCTTTTAACGCAGCCGCCGCCTGACATAATGTGCCTGCGGTATCAACCAGGTCATCGATTAAAACGCAAGATCGACCGTCAACATCACCAATGATATTCATGACCCTGGCCTCATTTGGCTTGGGTCGACGCTTATCAATAATTGCAAGATCAACATCATCCATTAACTTAGCGACTGCTCTTGCCCTAACGACACCACCGACATCTGGCGAGACAACCATTAAATCGGGATATTCCTGGCGCCAGATGTGACCTAAAAACAATGGCGACGCATAGACATTATCTACAGGTATATCAAAAAAACCTTGAATTTGATCGGCATGCAAATCCACAATCAGCGCCCGATCAACCCCAGCTGTTGAGATCATGTTAGCAACCAGCTTTGCAGTGATAGGAACTCGCGCTGCCCGTGGACGCCGATCTTGGCGCGCATAACCAAGGTATGGGATAACTGCAGTTATTTTTCCGGCTGATGATCGTCGTAACGCATCAACCATGACCAGCAACTCCATCAGATTTTGATCTGTCGGAGCACAGGTTGACTGAACCAGAAAAATATCACGGCCACGAACATTTTCACCGATCTCTACTTGAATTTCGCCATCACTGAATCTGTCAACCGAAGCAAGTCCAAGTCGCATATGAAGATGACCGACAATTTCATTGGCTAGCTGCGGATTTGAATTACCCGCAAAAACCATAAATGACGAGTCATCCAGTGAATCAGGTTTGATTGGTAGCATGCGCTTGCCTACACTTGATCAGATTTGGCAAATAGTGCCTGTTAATTTAGAAATAAGCTGGAATTGGCTGGGACGCCAGGATTCGAACCTGGGATGCGG
>JAHZJL010000079.1 GCA_022600935.1 Gammaproteobacteria bacterium | reverse complement strand
TGGATGAAAACACGCGTTTGCGCGAAGGTGCAGGTAAAACCAGAACGGCCTCAGCAAGCCTGCTTCCAGCTAACATTGCTTCTGAAGATTTGCGTTTTCCACTCGGCTCAGCGTTTATTCTGGTCGGTGCTACCATGTTATGGCGTAACCGGCGAAAACCTTAATGACTCACAGCATGTCTAACAAAAACCGAATCGATTGAAAAACCTGATTGCCATCGGCCTGCTGGTTTGCGGTATTGCGCTGCTTGTATTCGGGATTCCAGAGCAAAAGACTTCATTGGAAATCGCTGAACAGAGAGAAATTCTCTCTGGTTCAGCTGATTTTCCTGAATTACATGGCTTTTTTAAAGCCCATTCTTTGCGTCAACTGACAATCACCAGCACAACTGAACATTCGCTTGTCTTTCATCAAGCGCTTTACAAAGACAACAACGACAATCACAGCGCACTGGTTTTTATTAATACAAACCAGCAGTCACTATCAATTCAGCCAAAATCGACCAAAGCGAACGCCTGGCAGGAATTTAAAAAAAGCTGGCAAACACATGCTCCTGATGACAATACTGTTCTGTTAGGCTGGTGGGACAACAGCCAGCGAGCCCACTTTTATTCTGGCGCAACTGTCTGGTTGCAATCACCGGTTGCTGAAATGTTCACGGCCGGGACTGCACCGGTCTGGGAACAGCTTAGCGGAGGATTTAACAAGAACCCCAAGTCTGCAACACAAATGGCAGAGTGGTTATTAATGGATGTGGATGATGCTTTAAAATCCATCAACATTCACTTTAAAAACCAAACAGTAAGACTACTCGTGAGCATTGATGACTTGTCACGATTAACTGAGATGGCGGCAATGACCAGACATTCAGTCCCCTTTGAAACCCGAATTTTTAACAATGCAGATAATCTGCATACCCTCATTGCACAAGTCAAACGCTGGGCACATGATCAAGGTAGCGGGAGCTATTTGCTGCAAAAGATCTCGCCTGTACAAATTCGAGCATGGAAAATTAACAGCCAAACAGGTGAAAAAACCTTGTTAGCGAGACTACTCCCATTCACATCTTCATTGGCATCAACACCTCCTCACTTGAAATTACTGCATCGCAGTAAAACCAGCAATTATTTGTCTCTGCATCAGATTATCAAATAGTTTTCTCCAGTATGAGCTGCGTTTACCTAAATAGTCACTATTTACAATAAGTAAACCCGACAAAGCTGAAACCCGCCTGGATTTAATCGAAAACCAGACAGATATCACTCAATCAGACGTAAAAATTTACAGAATTGATCATTCATTGATCAATTAATTCAAAACCTTTAACTACACTTAGTCTATAAATGGGATAGGTGCAGGGTTTTCAATGAACAATTTTTACAAACATTTCAAGCTGGCAACAGTCATTTTTCTGGTTAGTGTCTTCATATCGACCAGTCTCATCGCTGCTGTTCCTGTCATTACATCTCAAACACCAACGAGTGGATTTGCGGGTGAACAAGTTTGTTTTGACACTGTATTTTCCAATACAGGCAGTCCAGGCTATGCTCCGTATTACCGCTTAATCCTGCCTCCTGATATCAACCTGGATTCTGCAACCTACCTGGGAACGGGCATTTCTGCAGCAACTGTCGGCGTCTTTCCTGCGTCACCAGGTAATCAATTGACCGACCCGATCATTGATACATCGGTGACTGGTCAAGAGGGCAGCACATTTCACACCATCACGTTACCGTTGGGTTCTGTCGTAGCTGGTGGCCCTGATATTACCTTGAACATTTGCATGACCATTGCCAGTTCGGCTGCAATTGGCACACCGCTTGATGTTAACTTTCAACCTGTTTATGCGTTGGGTGATACGCCAACCGGAGTTAATGGCCCAATTATTGGGTCTTCCAATACTGACCCGATCACGCCATCCTTGATTGTGTTTGACAAGGAATTTAATGGTACAGAAACTGAACGCGCTCCCGGCCCCTCTCATCAGTTTAATTTCACTTTAACAGCGGATGTCGCAAATACTAAAGTCGTTGAAAATATAGTTATTAATGATAATTTACCTGCAGATCTACAATTTGTTGGCCCTGTCACAATTAATGGTGGCACTGGTTGTAATATTGACACCAGTCCTTCCACCGTCACACCTGGCGGGAGTCTCTCGGTATCATGTACTCAGGTTACTGGCACCAGTTCACAACAGGACTTGCAAGTCATCATTCCTGTTTATGTGATTGATACACTTGATGAAAGCAATTGTGCGACTGAACCTGAAGCCAATACAGCGACTCTAGATTTTGAATTTCCATCTGGAAATGCTTTTCCACAGTTAAACGCACAAGACCAGCTCAACGCAAAACATCTGGCCATTCAAAAAGGTGCGAGTCCTACCCTTGCCATACCTGGCGATACCGTCACCTATACCAGTACGATCCAATTAACCGATTTTGGCACGCTTGATGACTTGATCATCACTGATATTTTGCCGGATGGCACAACGTTTAATGCGCATAGCTCACTGGTGGTTGGCGCGGGTACTGTTTCAATTACGCCATCTGTCGGAACTAATGGCGATGGATCAACAACACTGGTTTATGACGTCCATGCAGTCACAGGCAACCTTGCGCCTGGAGCGACAGCCACACTGACCTACACTGCAACAATCGATCAAACCTACCAGTCGGGCGCAGTGCTGGCGGCGGATACGTTAACCAACAACATCACTGCTGATTACTCATTGACTGCTAACGGCCTTAGTTGTACAGACACCTCATCTGCTTCAGTTGATATTGACCCTACCGTAATTCGCAAATCTATTGTTAATCCTCAAACCGAGTACCTGCCTGGAGAAACAGTCACTTATCGGTTGGAAATGGACATTCCGTCTGGTGATACATCCAGCGTTGTATTTGAAGATTTTTTTCCATTGCCGGTATTTGATGTCAACTCGCTGAATTTGACATTCGGCACTGATATTACCCTTGCACCAACTGATACGTTGGGATTAACACCCACGTCTATTACCCGTAACGCCGCAACCAACGCGCTGCGTATTGAATGGCCTGATGTCGCTACCACAACAGCGC
>JAHZJL010000078.1 GCA_022600935.1 Gammaproteobacteria bacterium | reverse complement strand
GGATATTTATTTCACTGCTCTGATTTTTATAGATAAAACTGATGATATCTTGTTGGTACGCGAGAATAAAAAATATTGCTGATGGTTAAGCTTTCAAGATATTGTGGTAAATCACGCAGAGTGTCATACAGTTTGCAATAGAGCAAAGCTACAGAAAACTGGAGAAACAAATCAACTGAAATTACTTAAATGAACCTAGCCACTTCAGTAGAATTCATGCCAACTTAGATCGTTTTGCAATCAACACAATAAGAGTTGTCTTCACCAATAGTAATCCAAGTTAGACAATTACACGCCTATTTGTATGGAACAGAAAAGGCTCAATAATTAAATTTAGTTTGATGCGACGAGCAACAGGAAGCTGTTTGTTCCAGCTCATGCATCTTGTATTCACAAATTGATTTGACTAAATAGTTTCAGAGACTCATAAATTGCGGGCTATTGTCCTGAAATTGTTTACTCTCGCCCTCGCTGTAGCTACGAATTCTTACTGAAACCGCAAACCCAGATTAAGCCAACTAGGGGGCTTCGAAATCGCTCAACACATCATCCCAATCTCCAGCTGAGACTCTCATCTATTACATCTCTTATCTGAAAATAAAACTAACCCTGCGAAATTAAAAATGTCCGTATATTTGCGTTTGACTTCACGGATCGCACAAAATAATGGGTTATATCACGCGTGTGCTGTGGCATATGACGCAGCTAACAACAAAACCAATGGTTATTAAATGCTACCGACAATGATCATCAACTACTTTTATCATTAAATACAGTAAATTACAGACATATTGAGGCATATCTCATAGTTATTTCATATCGGCACGAATAATGCTTACGTTACTTTGGCTAATTCATTTTTAATTTGATTCCAGACCATGAAAAATTATTTTAATCTTCTTATATTCTCAAGCATGTTACTTGCTGGCTTCTCTGCATTTGCTGCCAGCACTGGTGAGTTAACCCCTGATTGCGGACCAATTATTCAAAAGACAAACGCACAAGACTTTGAAGCTTTTCGGGGCAAAGTTGTTTATCTTGATTTCTGGGCGACATGGTGTCCACCATGTCGCAAATCGATGCCCGCTTTAAATCACCTCAGAAATGATTTGCTTGATTCAGGTTTTGAGGTCGTTGCAATAAATGTCGATGAACATCAACAGGATGCAGAACAATATCTCAAAAAATACCCTGTTGACTACATCAACATTTTTGATCCTTCTGCCGAATGTCCTAAGGTATTTAATCTCGAAGGCATGCCAACTGCTTACCTGATCGATAAAAACGGTGTTATTCAGGACATCCATGTTGGATTTCGAAACGGCGATATTAAGAAAATCAGATCCAAAGTTCTTGAATTACTGGAAAATAATAATGAAATATCAGCTAATTAAATTTGTGTTTGTATTGTTAGTATTTACAAATACAACCGGGTGTTCTCATGTTGAACCCTGGGAAAGAGGGCGGCTGGCTAAACCTCACATGTCGCTTGATCCTGAACCCACGTTAACATCATTGAGAGACCATGTTCAGGTCAGCAAGGAAGCCACTTCCGGCGGAAGTGGTACCAGCGGGGGTGGATGTGGCTGTAACTAAAAAAAACAAAAACCGCGCTGACAGCTTAACTGCTTTGACAGCAATGGCGCTGTCTTTGCCAGGTGTCGGCAATAGCGATGGACTGGACAGCTGGTTTGAAGATTTTCCTCTGCACTCTCCAAAAGCCGAATACCAATATATGCATTACGAGGAAGGCGGCAATCGCATGGAGGCCAATGTTCATCACTCCGCTGTATCGCTTGGCATCTTTGATCGCCTGAATGCAAGCGTTGCCTATAATGTCGATATTTATAGTGGCGCCACTCCCAGTTATTCTGTGCCGGATAATGTCGCTGATGTCATCACTTCGGCTACAGGAACTGCATTTGCAACTGTCACAGGTCTAATCAGTAACCGTTTTAAAGATATCACTAACGAGGCATTTGAAGAAGCGAGAAATGGAGGTGCAAGCATTGAGGAAGCAGCTGCAATTGCCCGGTCGTTAGCCATTGCAAACATGGATGAGCTTTTAAATCAGCCTGTTTCAACAAATTTCAGAACACTTGAAATCTTTGCATATCAGCCACTGGAGCGTCGCCGCGATGTCAATCTCAGTTTTGAATACGAGCTGGATGAACAGCTTACTTATACCTTGTCTGGCGGCCATTCCCAGGAAGCCGATTATGAATCGACATTCGTTTATGCTAACGCCAATTATGAATTCAATGACAAATTGAGTACCGTAACCGCAGGCTTCGGCTATATTCTTGATGATATCGGCTCAGTGATTGATGCCAACTTAAATGAAAAGAAGGATGACCAGATATACCGTCTGGGCCTGAGCCATATTCTTAATAAAAACAGCGTGTTCAGTCTGGAAACCAGTTTTCGGCGCAGCTCGGGATTTTTATCCAATCCATATAAAACAGTTTATATCCGTGGCCTGATTACTGCTGAAGAGTATTTTAGCGGACTGGTTGACCGTGGTGTCATGACTGCTGAAGATGCGCTTGAGCAATTGGATACCCAGGGGCTGACTCTGGCAGGCGTAGACTTGTTTTTCGAGCGCCGCCCGAAAAAAAGGAGCCAATGGGTGTTTGCACCAAAACTGGTTCAATACGTACCCCAGTTCGATGCCGCCCTGCATTTGGGTTATCGGTATTACACGGATAACTGGAATATCGATTCCAATACCTTTGAGGTCAAATGGTTTCAGCCATTCTCTGGCGGTTGGTTAATCAGTCCGCGATTTCGCTATTACTCGCAAAGCAAGGCCAAATTTTTCAGCCCGTTCTTTCTGGAGTCTCGAGAAGATGGAAATTATTCCAGTGATTTTCGCTTATCCGGTTACGGTACTATCAGTACCGGTATGCAAGTGGAAAAGTCCATTATCGATCAGGTCTCGATCAATGCCGGCGCTGAGTGGACCACGCACAAAGGCAGTTTAAAACTGGGTGGTAATGGCTTGACCAACTCCAGTTACGCGGATATTGATTACTTTACTGTCACTGCGGGGATTAATATCAAGTTTTAACTTGATTAGCGCTTTCAATTGCTAAAAAAAACTGCAAGCAATTCAATTTATTTGATAGCGGACTTTATGCCGATACCTGTTTAGGCCGTTTGATTGTCAGGTTGCCACCGGTTTGTCCATTAATATCAACCCAATGATGGACAAACCGACCTTGCTCAAGCCAGTCCGTGCCTTGCTGGCCTTTCAGCATGGCGATTGTACATGCGCTTCCGGCTACAATACAATGATCGGCTGCGACGGTGACAGCGGCCAGGCTTTGAGTCGGCCAGCCGGTTTTGGGGTTGAGTATATGGCAGTACCGTGTTCCATCTATCATCATAAAGCGCTGGTAATCGCCACTGGTCGTTACGGCGCCCTGGTTAGTTTCAAATACTCCACTGATTGCCTGGGGATTGCGGGTATCGCGAATACCCACTCGCCAGTTGCGCCCATCAGGCCTGGGGCCGATGATCTTGATATCACCACCCAGGTCGATCAGGCCGGATTGAACACCATTCTGCGCAGATAACGTTGCAGCACGGTCTGCCGCATATTCTTTACCAATACCGCCAAAATCAAGTTCCATATCAGGCCGGGAAAATGCCAGATTCGGTTGCTGCCACTTGACCTTGTTCCAGCCGACTCTGGCAAGCTGTTCATTGATCTGCTTCTGGCTGGGTATTGTTGCGCTTTTGAAATCCCAGACTTTTCGTAATACTCCAGAGCTGATATCAAACAAACCATCACTTTGCTGGTAACAGGCATCGGCATAATTCAGCAACCCGGCAGTTTCTTCATCAACCTGAATCGATCCACCACAGGAACCGGCCTGGTTGATTGCATGCATTAAGTTATCGATGCGATAACGGGAATATTTATACTCAATACGATGTACTTCAGCAATCACCTTGTTGGCGACTTGCGTTGCCGTTTGCCGATCAACATGAAACAAATGCAGCTCGCAGGGTGCGGCCATTGCCTTGAACTGGAATTGATGTAACTGCTCATCCATTCAACGTATTTAGCATCTAGCAAGCCAATCCAGCAAGCGATGTCAATCGGGACAATTGTTGCTGGCCAGAGCCGAACCCTTGTTCAGTTGTCGATTGATAACGGGCGATTGCAGTGGTACAGGATATAAATTCAATACTCAGGTTTCCCCAGATGTTTCGTTCAACTGTATTTGGGTCAAAGCTGGGTCCGAAAATTCCACCTGAAGTGATGATGGCCTCGTCAACAGTAATGATCTTGTTCTCTATGGAGCCCACGCCAAATATCCAGGCCTGGTTTCCATTTTGATCATAGGTATACCAGTAAATGACTGCTTGCCCGTTTTTCAGAATCTCGACAACAAATCCTTCGCCATTATGGCTGGGGTCAAACCATGTTCCACTATACTGGCTATTTGCTTCAGGGGATTGGGAATTCGGGTTAATGGTTATCGAATTGATTGTTCCCGATGCCAGAAAAATTGTCTGACCGATTTCATTGTCCTGTTCAATTTCAAAAGCCGCCAGGTCAATAGTATTGAGTTCAGGTGGATTCACCTGAAAGTCAGTATTGCTGTAGAGATCAACACCAGGCAGTAAATCAATCAATGCGATAAACCATTCAGGAGTTGTTCCCCCGGTGTTCGATTCCATAATCCATGCGTCTATCGGCTCGCCAGACTGAGTATTGGCAGATCCACTGAATATGTTGATTCGCTGCGCATCTGCATCGCCAACTGGATCGTTGTTGAAGATATTCATTTGCACAAGTAACGATTGAGAGGTAGAGATGCCTGTCCGTTGATTGGCAAGTGTGGCTTTAAACGGGGAGCCGCTGAAATTGTAAAATGTTGACGTGATCAGCTCTGAAATGACAACGCCGTCATCGGCACTGTCACCGTAAACGAATTCCCCGGTCATCTGATCACCCACTATTGAAGCATTGAACAATCCACCTGTGTTGACTTCGATTCGTTCAATTGTTCCGGTCCAGGCGATTGTTTGGGCAAATGCCTGAGAGAATCCAAACAACATGAGAACCATGCAGTAAGTATGAAATTTGGCCATCATTGTTCCCATAAATCCTCCCATTTAAAAATTGATTGAGCATGGCTGCGGACTGATAACGCAGTCATTCTTCGAAGACTATACCTGTCATGAGTTTATATAGCCAGCCGGAGTGACAAGGGTCTGGTTAATACAACTATTCAGGTGTTTTGAAGATAGATTAAGAAGCTATCAGGTTTGTTCTATATCGTTTTCGGAGATGGTGTCGGAGTCCTGATTCCAGGCATCTTTATTGAAACGGTTACTGCCCCGGAATGCATAAATTGAATACGCATATTTCCAGATATGTTGCCTGATTGAATAGTTGACAGGCTTCAAGCCCAATTGAGAAATCAGCTTTTTCATGGACACATCAGCTGGTCCATGAATGATACAAGGGTAAGTCTGAGTAAATTTATTCTGGAAACGATTGTTTGTGTACTTCAGGTCTCTGTGTGTTCTGATGCAGGTGAATATCTCACAGTTATAATCGATGGAAACATGGCCTTTGGTATACAGGTAGGTAAACAAGGCTTGATCGTTTACTGCGTTTTCCAGAGCAGCATGATTCAGTAAATCCAAAGCATACCCGGCAGTTGACATCCACGACCCGGCGTTCAGATAGTTGTAGATGGTTGCCGTATCCGGATAATCGCCGTCCTTGTTAAAAATCAGTTCATACGCCCAATTCCAGATTCGGCTGAAATGTTTGCGTTCCGCAGCACAGACAAGCGGTTGATTGAGTCGCTGGAATTTGGATTCCATTTCCTCAGAGCCAGATGAAATCAATACATCAAACGCATCAATAACCAGAACTGTCTCGTCGGCGGGCAATCCATCAAGGTAATTCTTGATCAGCTTCAGCTTCCAGCCAAAACCGGCCCATTTTTCTCCCCAGCCAAGAACGACAAAATCAATAGTGTTGCGCTGTGCTGATTCCTTGAGCGCTGGAAAATAAGCTTGCGAGTGTGTCGCAACGGTGATTATTTTCATTTATTGTTGTTATCTCTTGCTGAAATTGAGATTGATGTTGAACACGGCATTCACAACACATCAAACGTTACGCTCAGCCAGGCAGTCGTGTCGAACGATTCGATACACGATGTTTGATTGACTCTGCACAGGATAATCAAGTCGTCAAAGCTAATTTCTCTTCTTCAATAATGGTTACCTTGACTTTTCTGTCTGCCGAGCTTTTCCTGTAATTTTCGATAATTTCGATCACATCATAATCAATACTGTAACACTTGCTCAAGTCAATGGTCAGATCTGTACCTTGCTTGAATGAATTCAGGACCCTGCTGATTGCACCTTTGTTCAGAAATGATACTTCTTCTGCAAGCGTCAACTTGACTGCATGAGCACCTTCACTTTTCTCAATATGCAGGAAGTGTGAATTTCTGAAATTATCTCTCAAAATGACACAGATACCGATAAGCAAACCAATCACGATACCTTTCAGTAAATCGGTAAACATGATGCCTAATATCGTGGCAATAAACGGGACAAATTGCAAAGCACCCAGTTTATACATGCTGACAAACAGAGCCGGTTTGGCCAGTTTATAACCAACTACCAGCAATATGCATGCTAAAACTGAAAGAGGCACAAGGTTAAGCAGTTGCGGGATGAACAGTGTAAAAAACAGCAGCAGTATGCCGTGGAAAATTGCAGACAGCTTGGTTTGAGCGCCGGATTGAATATTGGCAGAACTTCTGACAATGACCTGGGTAATTGGCAGGCCGCCGATGAATCCCGAAATTATATTCCCGGTACCTTGTGCTATTAATTCCCGGTTAGTTGGAGTAACCCGTTTGTGCGGGTCCAGCTTGTCAGTCGCTTCGACGCATAACAATGTTTCAAGACTGGCGACAATGGCAAGCGTCAGACCCAGAATCCAAATATCAGACCGCGTAATCGCGCTGAAATCAGGAAACGAGAAAAACGTTAAAAATTCTGTTAATGATTCTGCAACTGGAATACTGACCAGCTGGTCAGCTCGTGCTGCCAAATGAGGAAAATATTTTAAGGCAACAACCTGAAATACTGCTCCCAGTATGACAACCACCAATGGACCTTGTACAACCCGAAATATTGAATGTAATTTGGCAAGTTTATTTTCCCACAAGATCAATATCGTCAGAGAAAACAGGCTCAGCAGAACTGCTCCGGGCGAAATAAAGTCGATCATCTGGGATAATTCAGAAAACGTGGTTTGCCCATCTGGCTGATAGAAATCCAGGTCACCCTCATAATCCTTGTCGTATCCAAAAGCATGCGGTATCTGTTTCAGGAAAATGATAATCCCGATGCCGCTTAACATGCCTTTGATGACTGATGAAGGAAAGAAGTAGGCAATAATTCCGGCCTTGAGCAACCCAAGCCCGATTTGAATGGCTCCAGCGATAACAACTGCAACCAGAAAAACCTGAAAATTATCAATGCTTTGTATTGCAGTTAACACAATCACAGCCAGTCCGGCGGCAGGTCCACTGACGCCTTGCGAGGAACCGCTGAGAGTTCCGACGACAATTCCGCCGATAATGCCGGCAATTAACCCTGAGAAAAGAGGGGCTCCACTTGCCAGTGCAATACCCAGACACAATGGGATTGCAACAAACACAACAACGAGACTGGCGGGTAAATCAGTTTTCAGATTATTGATAAAGTTATTCAACACGAAGAACTCCTAGTCGGTCATTAAGTGAATAGAAAGGATTGGGATGTGAAGATTAAACAGTAATCATGTCATTGTAGTGAACATTTCAGACAGTGATAATGAGGGTATTTTTTAATGATTTGGTGGACGATACAGTAAATTCAAGAACTCCTGGACATTAATGGTTTACAAACTTTTTCTGGTTGGATGCAAACCAATATATCCATGTGTCTGCTCACGGCTACCATAGCTAACATAACATGATTACAGGAACATTAGACCAGTTACAAAAAACGAATTTCAGTTAAACGCTTTTAATGGCAATCAAAATCGACAACATTTTCAATATTTTAGAAAAATTCAATTTTTCTAGGTTCTGACTCCGATGCGCTGAGAAACCCTTGTAGCACTGGAAATAAGACAGTTCAAGGTTGATTGGCCCAAGCAGGAAAACTGGAATAAATAATACTGTCACCTTTATGATTATTTTTCAAAATTAAATCCGGCAAGAGTCTACAACACATCTGCTCGACAGTTTCAGCAACCAAGTTCACTTACAAATTGAAAACTATAGCGCTTCAAGTCAAACCTGTCATTACTCTATCGTAATATACACAGTCAACAAGCTGGATTCAATTCCTGATTCTGGAACGGGTTCACGTGGTTAAAGGGCTTGTCTGTCTGCTGATTGTTTAGCATCAGCTGATCTGTGATTGCAGGTAATTCTGTATGCCGACTGATTCAATCAACTCCAGTTGAGTTTCCAGCCAGTCGATATGTTCTTCTTCACTTTCCAGAATCTCTGCAAAAAGCTCCCGGGAGACAAAATCGCCTTCAGCTTCACAAAGCTGAATGGCTTCTTTCAGTGTCGGTATGGCGTCCTGCTCGAGTTTTAGATCGCATTTCAGCATTTCTTCAGGGTTCTCACCAATCAGCAGCTTGCCTAGATTTTGCAGGTTCGGCAATCCTTCCAGAAACAAAATACGCTCGATTAACCGGTCAGCGTGCTTCATTTCGTCAATCGATTCATGATACGTTTTTTCATTCAGTTTATCGAAACCCCAGTTTTTATACATGCGGGCATGGAGAAAATACTGATTGATAGCGGTTAATTCATTGAGCAGGGCTTTGTTGAGATATTCGATAATTATCGCGTGTCCTTTCATGTCAGGTTCCTGTGATATGAATTTTATTGTAAAGTTTCCCGGTAAATATTTTCATAGTAACCCATCCACATTCCTGGTTGGCGGTGCTGCATAATCGTATACAACAAGAGTCAGGTAATGAAGTGATCAGCCCATTGCGCAATCCAGAGTGTATGCGCGTTCAGCTCAGTTAATTGCTGAACAGGTTTTAAAAATCTACGGGGATAGATGTAAACATGTAAATGCTGGTTTCGATTCTATCGATAATAGCGAAACTGAGCAAATAAAACAGGCAGGGTAGAAAAAAATTATTGCAGGGCGAGCTCTGATTCTGTAGGGCGTTGGTTGCTGCGAATCATTTCACTGACTTGTCTGACGCATTTTCCACATTCGCTGCCGACACCCAGTTTCTCGGTCAGTTGCCGACGCGAGCATAAACCATCACTGATGGCGTGATTGACTTGCTTTTCAGTAATTGCTTTACAGATACAAACGTACATGAGGCATCTCTAACAGTTAACGTTAATCTATATGATAACAATTCTCATTTATATTTCAAGTAAAGTATTCACATTATTTGAATATTTTTTGGACGGGTTCACAACATTCAAGGAATAAACCGGACTTGTCTATTTGTATATATCGTGATTACAGAAATTTTCAATCTGATTGATACACACGATTGATTTCGTCTTTGAACACTTCAGCTATCACAGCTCGTTTGATTTTCAGTGTTGGAGTCAGCATCATGTTGTCCACAGTCCAGGGTTCCAGAGTGGCAACGACGCGACGAATGCGTGCATAACCTGGAAACTGTTGTAAAACAGTCCCCGCCAGTTTCAGTAATACTTCTTCACAGGTTCGGTCACGGATAATTCGCTGTGTCCAGGCACTGTCCGGCAAATTGTGTTTTTGCGCCTGTGATTGCCAGTGTTCCGGGTTGAGTGCGATTATAGCAACCGGATACGGCTTGCCCTCACCATAGATCATTACTTCATCAAAACAGGCATGGGTTTTGGCAGCAGCTTCCATATCAGCAGGTGCGAGCTTCTCACCGCTGGACAGTACAATGATCTCTTTAATTCGACCGGTAATATAGATCCGTTGATCACGGAACTCAGCAATATCCCCTGTATGCAACCAGCCATCGGCATCGATCATGTGACGGGTCGCTTGTGGATCGTGCCAGTATCCTAGCATCACATTTGGTCCCCGCACCAATAATTCATTTTGGTTTCCTAGTTTAACGTCTATACCTGGTAAAGCATGGCCTACACTGGCCGGGTCGTTTTTATGTTCTCTATTGATACTGACCAGTGGACTGGCTTCAGTAAGGCCATAGCCTTGCAGGACCTGTATACCTAAACTCAGAAACAGTTCAGATATGGTGCTCGACAGTGCAGCACCACCGGAAACACTGATTCTGATCTTTCCACCTAACTGACGTTGAAACTTTTTCGCGACACGCTTTTCCAAAACAGGCCAAAGCAATAATCTGGCGTGCCAGCCAACAGAATGTTGGCGGTATTGAAATCGATACCACCCAACTCTAACTGATTGATCAAACAACCATTTTAAAAAGAAAGGTTTTTCTTTAAGCTGCTCGAAAACTTTCTGATATACACGTTCATACACTCTTGGCACTGAAGCAAGCATGGTTGGCTGGGTTTCTTTTAAATCCTCACTGAGATATTTGATTCCCCTCGAATAGGTAACACAAGCGCCACACATCATTGGCAAATAATAACCAACCGTGCGTTCGAACATATGCGATAACGGCAGAAACGACAATAACATGTCATCAGCATACACTGGTACGGCATTTAAACCGGATTCTACATTTGACAGAATATTCTGGTGACTGAGCATGACACCTTTGGGTCTGCCGGTTGTTCCTGAGGTATATACAATCGTTGCCAGCTGGTCCGGGTGGCCATCGGAGCATTGTAATTCAAATCGACCTTTTTGCAGCCACTGGGCAAGACAGATCAAGCGCGAATCAGCCATTGACTGTATTGGATCAATGCTGATGATGGCAACAATATTGCGCATCTGATCTGATTCGCTAACCAGTTCATTCCATTGCTGATAACCTTTGATCAATAACACACGCACATTGGCATGATTCAGAATGTAAACAGCATTATCTGCGCTGTCCAGGGTATAGATGGGCACAACAACCAGACCCAGTCCCAGAGCAGCTTGCTCGAACATCATCCACTCGCGGCAATTGTTCAGCATGATCCCAACCCGATCACCACTTTTAAGGTGATGTTTTTCCAATGCAGCCTGCCAGCGTGCAACTTCATCCGCGGTCTGCCTCCAGGTGAAATCACGCCACAGTCGGCCAGCAGGCTCATACTGGCGGTAAGCGACAGCGTTCGGTGTGCGTTTGACCCGTTCCCGGAACAAGCCGGGCAAGGTCATACTGATATCATTGGCAATCAATGAATTGCTCATTTAATAATGGTCCGAACTTGATTATACGAGTCGCTGAGTCCAGCCCGGATCGGGATGGAAACGTTCACCATAACGGGATTCCAGTTCTGTCAAACGCTGCATCACTGAGTCTCGACCCCGGTTGTGGAGATAATGCATCGGCCCACCAGTAAACGGCGCAAAACCGGTCGCAAAAACCATCCCGGCATCAAGCAGATCGGCATCCTCAATGACTTCTTCGCGCAAACAGGCAATGCATTCATTTAACATCCTCAAGATCAAGCGATCTTCAACATCTTCTGGAGGATGTTCCATGGACTTTTGGGTTTGTTTCAACTTAAACCGGCTTGGTTGGTAATCATAAAAGCCTTGACCTGATTTCTTACCAAGATGATTATCATCAACTTTCTGCTTGAGAATCACTGGCACCTGCATATTGAGCTGATCTGCCAAAATGTTGGCAACCGATAAGCAGATATCAAGACCAACTGTATCAGCGAGTCGGATCGGTCCCATCGGCATACCGAAATCTGTCGCTGTCTGATCAATCACTTCCGCCGGCACGCCTTCTGACAACAACTCGACCGCTTCCAGTAGATAAGGCATCAATATGCGGTTGATCAAAAACCCAGGGGCGCTTTTAACCGGAAGCGGCAAGCGGTCAATCTGCCTCACAAAAGCAGCAGCAGCGGATACCACTTGAGGACTGGTATTCGCTGCAGACACTATTTCCACGAGCTGCATTCTGGCTACCGGATTGAAAAAATGAATTCCGACCAGTCGCTCAGGCTGTTGAAGCACCTGGTTTAAAGTCTCCAGTGGAATACTGGATGTATTGGTAGCCAGTATTGCATCGGGTTTGCATTGGGATTCCAGTGATTTAAACAAATCCTGCTTGATCTCGGCATTTTCGACAATGGCTTCAATAATCACATCGGCTTGTTTGATTCCGATCCCTTGCAAATCCGGATGCAATCGATCCATCGCAGCGTGAGCTAATCGTGCAGGCTTAAATTTTCGATTGAACAACTTGCTGGCGCGCTTGATTGAAGGTGCGATAAATTTAGCTTCCCGATCCTGCAAGGTGACAGATAAATTTCGCAACGCACTCCAGGAAGCGATATCACCACCCATGGTTCCAGCGCCGACAACATGTACATGGTTTACCGCATTCAGCGAACTGTCACGTTGTTTACCAAGTGATTTGAGACGTTCCTGAAGCATGAATACCCGCACCAGATTTTTGGAGGTATCGGTTATGATCAATTTTGCAGCCGAGCGTGCTTCCGCATCAAGCATTGCCCGCTCACTGCCAGCATACAGTTGCCAGACATCAATTAATGCATACGGTGCAGGATATTGATTCGGTGACGCTTGTTTGGCAACCTGGCGGCGAAACAGCCAGGAGAGCATCGGCCGTAGCAAAGTATTACTCTGCAAGGCTTTTAGAAATGAAGCGCGGCGTGGTTTGGGGCTGGTTTTAAGCATGGCTGACGCGGCGCTTGACAGTTGTCGATCAGGGACCGCGTAATCGATAATCCCCAGACGTTTGGCTTGTCTGGCATCGACAGTGCGTCCGGTCAGCATCAGACTCATGGCGCTGACGGCGCCAATCAGCCGGTTCAGTCGCATACTGCCGCCAAATCCCGGATGAATTCCCAGTTTCACTTCCGGCAGACCAATCCGGGTTTTTGGTTGATCCAGTGCGATGCGGTAATCACAGGCCAGAGCCAGCTCCAGGCCACCACCAACGCAAAACCCGTTGATTACACTGATAGTCGGTATCGACAAAGCTTCCAGCCGGTCAAACAGGGTCTGTCCGCGCTGAATCAATTGCAAGGCTTCCTGTTCATTCTGAATACGGGTAAATTCCTTGATATCCGCCCCAGCAATAAATCCGGAAGATTTATCTGAAACAATCATCAATCCGTTAACAGTCTGAGTCTCGATATACTCAAGCAGTTGCTCAAATTCACCCAAAACTTCAGCTGACAACACATTGGTCGAGCTGCCGTCAACATCGAGATGCAGGGACGCCAGTGCATCGACATCTATACTGAGTGACCAGTGTCTGGTTGCCGGAGCCTGGTTCATTATTCCGGTTTGCTGCTGTGTATTCATGATTTAACTCCTTTTCAGCAACATGGCGCCACCTTGTCCACCACCGATACACTGGGTGGCGATCCCGGTTTGGGCCTGATGCTGTTGCAATACATGCAGCAAATGTAAGACGATACGTGCACCACTGGAGCCAACCGGGTGACCAACACTGATTGCGCCACCATCAACATTCAACCGGTGTTGATCGAGGTTCCCTAATGCTGATGCCAGACCCAGATGTTGCTGGCAGTAGTGTGTATCGGCAAATGCACTGCAACACGCCAGAACCTGTGCAGCAAAGGCTTCATTGAGTTCCCAGTAATCGATTTGGGACAAATTCAGGTTGTGTCGTTGTAACAGCAAGGCGCTGGCATGTACCGGGCCCAGACCCATTTCGCTGGGATCATTGGCTGCCCACTCGCAATCGACAATTTCACCCAGTATTTCGAGCTGATAGCGTTTTACTGCATCTTCACTGGCCAGAATCAATAATGCAGCGCCATCAGTCACCTGTGAGCTGTTGCCGGCAGTAACCTGGCCAAAAGGTCTGTCGAATACCGGTTTGAGTCTGGCCAGATGTTCTACAGAGGAATCACGCCGCACACCCTGGTCATGGTCGTAATACTGGCCGTTATTGTCGTAAATGGTTTCGATTTCAGATAAACGGCCTTCATCATGGGCGACAGCAAGACGCTGATGGCTTTGCACGGCATATGCATCCATCGCATCACGGCTGATGTTGAACTTATGGGCAAGCACTTCTGCAGTACTGCCCATGGACAATCCCACGACCGGGTCAGTCAATCCGCAGATCAGGCCAATGACCGGTTTCAGGTATCCCGGCCTGAAACGACCCGCACAGCGCAACTTGTCGGTGATGGTTCTGGCTCTCGTCAAGTCAGACAACCAGCCTGCCATTTCAGTGGAATACAGGATCGGCGCATAACTCATGGATTCCACACCACCGGCAAGAATCAGATCGGCACGCCCCGCAGCAATATTACGGGCGGCGCAATCAAGCGCTTGCATTCCTGAACCACAGTTTCTTTGCACTGTCCAGGCCGGTACCTGGTGTCCGCAACCCAGGCGTAACGCGACAATTCGGGCGATATTGGCTTCATCGACATAAGGCATCACGCATCCCAGAATCACTTCATCCAGATCTTCGCCGTTAAATGCCTGTCGCGCAAGCAAGGGTATTCCAATTTTGACTGCCAGATCAGAGGCTTTGAAAGCTTTTTCCGGTTTGGTAGCCTTTAAATAAGGACTGCGATTGCCATCGACCACATACACAGGTCGGCCTTGCATGGAATTGGATTGTGATTTTTTCATCAGACTTCATCCCTGGCAAAATCATCCACTGCAATGATTGCATGGCGCGCTGATTCTGTCACTATCAGTTGTTGTTTTTCTTCTACAGTCAATAAACCGGTCTGAACTGCACAATCAAGCCGGGATTCACCGTGCTGAACTTTCAACTGGCCTGATTTGACTGCATCTCTGAGACGTTTTTCCAGAGCTCGAGCAGCAATAACGAGTTCCAGTGTCGATTGTAACTGGGCGATGGGTTGCTCGGCATCAGCGGGGATATACATGCCACGGCATAATCTGTCACGGGGATCGCCGGGTGACATAATTAGTTCTGCGGTTTGCTGATGCAGTGAATCGGATGGCTTGTCAAAACTGCGCCCAAGCGGGAATGTTCCCAGACGTAACAGGCACCCTATCCAGCGCATTGGATAGTTGGTGTACAAGTCATACAAACTTTCCTGGGCCTGGTACAAGCAATACTGACAAGCCCAATGCATGAGTGGTTCGTCTTCCGGCAGACACTTGTCATCTTCGAATCGTTTGAGTACTGCCGAGGCAAGATACAGATAACTCAGGACATCACCGAGTCTGGCGGAGATATTTTCGCGGCGCTTGAGCTGTCCGCCAAGCACGCCCATACTCACATCAGTGGCTAATGCCAGTATCACACTGAATCGATTGATTTGCTGGTAATATCTGCGGGTCGCACGGTTGCCCGGTGTTTTGATCCAGCGCGCACTGGTTAATCCTAGCACCAGACTGCGCGCTTTGTTACTGGCAAAATAGCCCATGTGCTTGAATATCAGGCTATCGAATTCATCCAGTGCCTGTTTCCCTGATTTGGCAGCTGCCTGCATCTCTTTGAATACAAACGGATGACAGCGAATTGCGCCTTGACCGAAGATGATCATATTGCGGGTCAGGATATTAGCCCCTTCCACTGTGATGCTGATTGGTATCGACTGGTAAATTCTGCCCAGATAATTTAACGGACCCATCATGATGGCTTTGCCACCGTGAATATCCATCGCATCATTGATCAGGACACGCATGTTTTCCGTCAAATGATACTTGATGGCGGCAGTCAGGACTGCAGGTTGCACATGTTGGTCCAGCGCGCTAAGAGTCAAAGTCCTGGCAGAATCGATTAAATAAGTCAGGCCGGCAATCCGTCCCAGTGGATGTTGAATGCCTTCAAAACGGCCAATTGGTAAACGAAATTGCTCACGAATGACTGAGTATGCACCTGTCGTGAAACTGGCCAGCTTGGCAGCCCCGGCGCTCAAGGCCGGCAGAGATACGCCGCGTCCTTCAGTGAGGCACTCCATCAGCATGCGCCAGCCCTGTCCCGCATACTCTGGCCCACCGATCAGCCAATCCATGGGTATAAATACATCTTTACCTGAGTTCGGCCCGTTCTGGAAAGGAATATCAATCGGTAAATGACGGCGTCCGATATTCACGCCAGGTGTACCGGTTGGAATTAACGCCAACGAGATGCCAATTTCGTCTTTGTCTCCCAGTAAATGATCAGGATCGTAAAGCTTGAATGCCAGACCCAGCAAGGTAGCAACCGGACCCAGTGTGATATAGCGTTTGTTCCAGTTGAGTCGGATTCCCAGTACATCGGATTCGCCTTTGAAATCCGCACGACACACAATGCCTGAATCATTCATGGCGCCCGCATCACTTCCGGCTTCTGTCGCGGTTAGCGCAAAACAGGGAATTTCTTCTCCTGATGCAAGACGGGGCAGAATGCTCTGCTTCTGAGAATCTGTACCATATCGCAGCAGCAAGGCTCCTGGTCCCAGTGAATTGGGAACCATGACAGT
>JAHZJL010000077.1 GCA_022600935.1 Gammaproteobacteria bacterium | reverse complement strand
TCGCAGATATTCTTTATTTGCTAAAAGCTGACTTGCTTGGTCAGGTTGATCGATGCTTTCCGGTTGTAAAATGACCGGGTTGTCCAGCTCGTGAAGGCTGGAATTGTAGTGCGATGGTTGGTTCAACCATTGCCAATCCAGTTTGCCAAGGCTTGTCAGTGATACGGTTTGTTGAGGAAAACTGTTTTCTTCATGGTACGCAAACAGGCGATCACGATCATTGTCACAATACATCTCTGATTTATTCGCCACAATACGGTCGGCGATAGCGATTTGTTGCTGATAAGTTTCGTGACTGGTGTAGCGGGGATTATGTAAATGTCGCGCATCAATCAAGGTAATGGTTGCTCTTAAATCCAGAACTTGCTGATAATGTTTTGATGTAAGTATTTTGAGAACTTCTTGCGGATGTCCCAATCCACTGGGTTCTATCAGCAAGCGCTGTGGTCTGGCTGTTTTCAGTAATCGATTCAGCGCCACTGTAATCGGTAACCCGGACGCGCAACACATGCAGCCACCCGGTATTTCCTGAATAAACACGTGTGTTTCTCTGTCGGTTGAGCTTTTAAATAAACTGCCGTCCACACCGACTTTGCCAAATTCATTGACCAGAACCGCCCAGCGCTCCCCGACAGGTTTGGTGTTGAGTAAATGCAATATAGCAGTAGTTTTGCCGACACCTAAAAAGCCAGTGATAATATTGGTCGGAATACTTTCAAGTGTTAGCATGCAGTGATTGTGTTCAGTGAATCGATATGAAATTTAGACAGTTGTCCATTGTAAGTCTGTATGACTGCTTTTTAATATAACAATTGCGCCAGAATTTGTGTTGCTCCCTGACATTTGTTGAATTCAAATAGGAATCATCACCATGATCAATCCCACAACCCGGCCTGTCTGGAAGGCTCTCGAAAATGAATTTAAGCGCATGGAATCGGTGCATATGCGGGATTTGTTTAAACAGGATGCAAAGCGCTTTGAGCGTTTATCAATCAAGTTTAACGATATTCTGTTTGATTACTCCAAAAACCGTATCGATGTCGGGATTATGGAGTTATTGGTTGACCTGGCCAGAGAGTGTGGCGTTGAACAGTGGCGCGATCGAATGTTTGCCGGTGAACCGATTAATCACACCGAGGGGCGCTCGGTTCAGCATGCCGCATTACGGGAGCGACTGGGTAAACCCAGTTACGCCGATGGTGTGGAAATCAGCCGCGAGATTGAATCGGAGTTAAAACGCGTCAAGACGCTTGCTGAATCGATTCATACCCGTAAATGGCGGGGTTTTACCAATCAACCGATAACCGATGTCGTCAATATCGGGATTGGCGGTTCACATCTGGGGCCGTTAATGGTGACTGAAGCATTGAGGCCGTATACATTTCATGATCTGAAGATTCATTATGTTAACAACATCGATGAAAATCATATCAACAACACCCTGGAAACGCTGAAACCACAAAACACGCTGTTTATTATTGCTTCAAAAAGTTTTACCACACAGGATACCCTGGTTAATGCGCAGACAGCTCGGGAATGGTTGCTGGGGCGAATCGACAATGAAATTGATCTGCGCAACCATTTGGTCGCAGTCACAGCCAATACCCAGGCAGCACAAGCATTTGGAGTCGCGCCGGAAAATATATTCAAGATGTGGGATTGGGTTGGTGGGCGTTACTCGCTGTGGTCGGCCATTGGTTTGTCAATTGTGATTGCAATCGGTACCGAGAATTTCGATGCGCTGCTGGAAGGTGCCAACGAAGTGGATATGCATTTCCGCACTGCGCCGCTGGAACGTAATATTCCGGTGCTCATGGCTGTACTGGGGGTCTGGTACAACAATTTTTTCAATGCAGAATCGATTGCTATTTTGCCTTATGACCAGAATATGCATCGCTTTCCGGCATATCTGCAACAAGCAGATATGGAAAGTAATGGAAAATGTACAGATCGACAAGGCAGAGTGGTCAATTATCAGACCGGACCGGTTTTATTTGGTGAAATCGGCATTGCCAGTCAACATGCGTTTTATCAACTGCTGCATCAAGGTACCAAGATTGTTCCGGCGGATATGCTGGTGCCGATTTCAAACTTTCACAGCATCCCGATTCATCACCGCGCCCTGATGTCGAATATATTCGCACAGGCTGAGGCATTGATGCTTGGCAAAAGCGAGGATGAAGTCAAGACAGAATTAAAAGCTGAAGGGAAATCGGATAAAGAAATCGGGGAGTTGTTGCCTTATAAGCTGTTCCCAGGAAATCAGCCAACCAATACCTTTGTGTTTTATACCTTGAATCCTAAAACTCTGGGTTCGCTGATTGCATTGTATGAACACAAAATATTTGTGCAGGGCGTAATCTGGAACCTGAATTCATTTGATCAGTGGGGAGTGGAACTCGGCAAGAAACTGGCGACTGAAATTCTGCACGAATTGAACAAGGGTGAGCTGGTGGAATCCCATGACTGTTCGACCAATGGGCTGATTAACTATTACCTGAAAATGCGCCCGGAGAACGATTAGTCCCTTCTATCGAGCGCGATGTCTAACAGACTATGCACATTGCATTGCGCCGTTTCTGATCAATTTACGGTTGAGTAGATGAGCAAGAATCAGAATCAATCCGGCAGAGACCGCCAGGCAGGTCTCCAGAACATCTGTCGTTGACAGGGAAGCGATTAATAGCAGCAGGCCGGCCAACCCGAATAACACAGGTTGGCGTTGACGGTGAATTCGCCAGCCATGAGAAATGCTCCAGACCAGCAGTAATACCATTGGAACTGCCAGAAGCTGATGAACCCATTCGCTTTCCAGAAACGACAGGCCCGCCATAGAAATGCCCATGATCAGTAAAACGGGTGTCAACATGCAGTGAATAATACATAGACCTGAAATAGTGGCGCCAAGAATGTCTTTCATAAATGTTCAAGTAATTGTTATGTTATAACACATCATTATCTGGAAATTATAACCGATTTGTCAATCATTGCAGTATTGATTTCGAGAAAATTGTTACTATTTTTTGTAGCTGGGGAGCAGGGTGAAAGTTAAACGTACTACAGAAGTCAGCAATAGCGGTCGATCAATGGTACTGTCATATTCATCAGTAAAATTGCAAACGCGCCGCCATCCGGATATCCACCCCAGTATCGGATGATAAACACAAGAAAAGCTGTCAAAGATGCGGCAATTACTCTTCCACGATTTGAGATGGGAGCGGTTACAGGGTCAGTCAGAATAAAAAAAGCAGTGATCACGAGACTGCCGTGAACCAGATGAAACCAGGGTGCCGGATACTGGTCCGGAGCAAATATCCAGGCCATGCCAGACAGCAAGCTAAATACCAGCAGAAAAGTGACAGGCAGTTGCCAGGCGGCAAGACCACGAATAATCAGCCACACACCGCCAATTAGCCAGGCAGTGTTTATGATTAACCATTGGGGATTGATTGCAGTTAACTGATCGATAGGCAGATGTTCAGCTGATGAGCGCTGGGCGCTGCGCAATTGATCCAGTGGTGTCGCCTGGGTGGTGGCATCTAGGAGTTGTTTGTCCGGAAATGAATTGTGGAGCTGCCAGTGCAGAACGGCCTCAACACTCGCCGATTGTCCGTGAATGTCCGGCCACATTGTCATTTGCAAGGGAAACGAAATAATCAGCACGGCATAACCAACCATAGCCGGGTTGAACAGATTATATCCCAGTCCGCCATAGAGTTGTTTGGCAACCACAATGGCAAACAAGATCCCGGTCGCAATGATCCACCAGGGAGTCAATGGCGGCAGACTAACCGCAAGTAACACAGCACAGACTATAGCGCTGAAATCGCGAAGTCTGGGCAGTACCGGTTTACTGCGCAGATGTAATACCAGTGCTTCCAGAATAATTGCGAACAGGACGGCCAGCACAATATTGACGAACACAGCGATGCCGAATACCCAGCTTAGAGCAATGATTCCAGGAATCAGGGCAAATACGACGTGTAACATGATTTGCCCGGTATTGTTGTTGGCAGTTAAATACGGATTGGATGGATTTGTCATGCTCAGTCTGTCATGAAGATTCGGGGTTATTGTTGTCAACCTTGTTTTTGATGCGCTCCAGCATTGCGTTGACATCACTGATTTGCTTACGTTTGCGGTCTTTGCTCTGCCGTTTATGTGCTGCTTTGGCCAGTCTTTCCTGTCTGGCCTCGTACCGCTGTCGGGCATGTAGAGCTTTGGCTCGGGACTGTTTCAATTCCTGAACCTTGAGTTTGGCATGAATAAAGTGATCAGTTAATGGAATGTGACTAGGGCAAACCAGATCGCATGCCCGGCATTCCAGGCAAGTCGCCAGATCGATATCAAGTTCCGGCCTGTTCCACAGATGGGCCTGGGCGAGTTGATACAGAGATTGGGGTTGCAGATTGACTGGACATACGACAGCGCAGTCGCCACAGCGGATGCAGGGTTGTGCTTCGTTGCTTGTGTGTTGTTCAGGTGCAATCCAGAGACTATAGGTTTCCTTGAGGACTACCGAGGTTTCATACGGTACTGCTTGTCCCATCATTAACCCACCTTGCAGGACAGTCACGTGTTCTGTCAATAACCCGCAAGCGCTCAACAGCTCACTGAGTGGTGTACCGATTGGTGCAAAGATATTAACAGGTTGCTTAATCGCCGGTCCGCTGACCGTCACCAGCCGTTGCAAAAGCGGCAGTCCCAGATAGATTGCGCGGTGAATTGCCAGAGCTGTGGCAATATTGAAGCAGATGGCACCTGCATGTAAAGCAGTTTGATTAGCTCGCAGGGTTTGATCTGTCAGACTTTCAACTAATTGTTGTTCACTGCCCGAAGGATAACGTGATGCGACAGTTACGACACGGATATGTTGTGTAGCTGTTTCGGATAACACCTTGTTTAAATGGTTCAGCAATGCTGTTTGTTGATCTTCAATGGCAATCATGCAGTGTGAACAATTGCAGATATGCATGATCAGTTTGGCAACAGTGAGGATATCCTCGCTGTATTCAGCAAGCAGCGTGCTGTCGCAAGTTGTCGCCGGGTCACATTCAACGGCATTGAGAATCAGGGTATGCGGAGATAATTCAAGTGCTGCGAGCAGCTTCAGATGCGCAGGATAGCCTGCACCACCCATGCCGCTGACCCCTGCCTGTTCGATGCGCTTGATCAAGTCTTGTGGGGAATGTTGCAAAGGAGTGTCTAGAGGAATGGGAGTGGTTACATGTTGCTCGCGATCCGTTGTAATCAATACAGAGTCCGGGTTCTGGGGCTGTGCATAACTGATTATCCCGGAACACGCGGCATGAACTGGAACTGATAAACGGTTTGTGGATTCTGCAATCGGTTGCCCTGCAGCAACATGTGAACCGTCCTCGACTATCAACGAGCGCTGTTGACCGCGTTGATCAGTCAGTGGGTAGATTAACTGCTTAGGAGTATGAATTTTTCGAATGGGTTGCGGTTGCTGTTTCGCTGTAAAGACTATTCCACCCTGGACTTTGCGGTATGCCGGTTGTGATTGTTTCATGTGGAATGTGAGGCATCGGGTGAGGCTAACAGGCTAATACAATCCACCGGGCAAGGTTCGATGCAGAGTTCGCAACCGGTACATTCCTGTGTAATCACGGTATGCATAAGCTGGCTGGCGCCCAATATGGCATCAACAGGACAGGCCTTGATGCAAAGTGTGCAACCGATGCACTGTGATTCATGAATAAATGCGACCTGTCCAGACTTGGTTTCACCAAAGCTTGTATTTAAGCTTGTTGATTCAGCGCCCAGCAATTCAGCAAGCGCATCAATTGTTTGTTGTCCACCTGGTGGACACTGGTTAATATCGGCTTGCCCATTGGCAATTGCCTGCGCATACGGTCGGCAGCCGGGATATCCGCATTGAGCACATTGGGTTTGCGGAAGCAAGTTATCGATTTGTTCAACCAATGGATTGCTATGACGTTTAAGACGTTGGGCCAGATAGCCGAGCAGTCCGCCACTACCGGCAAATAACAGGATAATCAGAAAAATGCCCAAAATCTGCGTATTAATGAGCAAGTAGCCCGGTAAAACCCATAAAAGCCACAGACATCAAACCAGCTGTCACCAAAGCGATTGGCGCACCTTTGAATGCATTTGGGATATCTGCATATTCCAGCCGCTCACGGGCATTGGCAAATAATACCAGCACCAGAGCAAAACCGATGGCTGCACCAAGACTGAAAAAGATCGATTCCAGCCAGTTATGTTGGGCATGAACATTCAACAGAACCACGCCGAGCACGGCACAATTCGTTGTGATCAGAGGCAGGTAAATACCCAGTGATTTGTGTAATACCGGACTGCTGAACTGTAACAGGGCTTCGGTGAGTTGGACGAATACGGCAATGATTACGATAAACACAATTGTACGCAAATATTCCAGATGATATGGAATCAGCAGGTATTCACTGATCATCGACCCGCTCAGTGATGCCATAACCAGGACAAATGTTGTTGCCAGACCCATGCCCAGTGCGGCATTGTGCTGTCTTGAGACCCCCATAAACGGACATAACCCAAGAAATTTGATCAGTACAAAATTATTGATTAATGCTGCACTGATAATCATGAGTAAAGCTTCATTCATGTGGGCGTTAAATTGTGATTAACCCGTTTAGATTGTTCAGCATGAATTGTGGCAACACGAAACTGGCTCGATGTATGTCGGCGTTGTACCAGGAAAAATCAATGCCACTGGCTAGTATTCTATTTGTATCCAGGTTATCAATGGGATGATGTTGTTTGGATGCGATGGCAAATGACCAGAGTCCTCCAGGGTACGTCAGGTTGTTATAGTTATAGATTGCAATCAGTGGAAACTGTTCACCCATTGTTTTAAGCAATGCATGCTGTTGCTCAGCGGCGTAAAACGGAGATTCGCCCTGGGCAACGACTATTCCGTCATAATTCAGAATTCGATGGACATTAGCGTAGAACTCGGGTCCGAATAACGGAACAGCTGGTCCTATTGGGTCGGTTGAGTCAACCAGAATAATGTCATAGCGTTTTTCGGTGGTTGCGACATAATCAATTGCATCGGCAATATCCAGGCTGAACTTCTGATCTTGCTGCATACCGACTGCTGTCTGCGGTATCCATTCCTTACAGGCATTAACCACCATTGCATCAATTTCGACCATATGACAGTGTTCGACTGAGCTGTGTTTAAGCACTTCACGCGCTGTTCCTCCATCGCCACCCCCAATCACCAGAATCTGTTTGGGTTTGGGGTGCACAAATATCGGGACGTGACTAATCATCTCATGGTAAACGAACTCATCCCGTTCGCTGATCATTACTAGGCCATCATTTAACAACATGCGCCCATAACCTTCAGTTTCAACCACTTCAACAGTTTGAAACCGGCTGTTTCCCTTAAACAGGCGGTTTTTGAGTGGATAGCGTAACAACAGTGTATCAGCGTGGTTTTCTTCTACCCATTGTTGTTGAGATGAATCAAAGTTTTCAGTCTTCATTGATGGTATTGATGACAGTCGTTGAATTAAAACCGGTGGCCTATAAGAACCTGTTCAAGATCTCACTGAATGGCGTATTGTGGTTTAAAAGGAGGCTTCATCCATTAATCAAGATCTTGGACAGGTTCTAAGACGATTGATTTTATAGGTTTATTAGAAATTGGCAAACCAATTTACTCATGGTTTTCAGCCAGGGTGAGAGTTTGCCAGTCATCTTGTCTGCGTGGCACAAAAGTTTACAGAGAGTGATCTGGCGTAATAACAATGCTGATTTTGTAACTGTAACTATACTTAAACAGTGTATAGAAGCCTTAATACTGTCTGTTAGTGACCATTGTACATCCTGGATTTCAAATTGCATTGTTCTGAATTTGGTCAATTTTGCTAATTTTACACGTGTTATTCAATACCCGATGGCAATCTGTGTCAGTCGACAATGCGTGTTGAAAATTGTAGTGAAAAGTCCAATTAAATAGTTACTTACAGTTAATTTGCTATTTGTCAGAAAAACAATGCCATTTATCCTATTAACAATCGTAAATTTTTAGAGTTGTGATACACCTAAGATGATGAAAAAAGATATCTCACATGAACATGGTTTTACTCTGGTCGAGTTGCTTATTACCTTGTCGGTCGCTGCTTTGTTACTGACAATTGGCGTGCCGTCGTTTCAAAACATGGTCAAAGACAAGCGCATGACATCTACGGTTGATCAATTGTTGACTGATCTGGAGTTAGCCAAAAGTGAAGCGATGACTCGCAACCAGAGTGTGACAATTTGCCGCCACAATGGGGAAACGGCTTCGCCAACGTCATGTAACAACAGCGCTGACTGGAAAGATGGCTGGGTGTTATTTGTCGATTCAAATGCCGATACAAAAGTGGATGCAGATGAATTAATACGCGCCAGAGGTGCGTTGGGCGCTGATATGGATCTTGGATACAGCAACTCCACTATTGTTTTTAATGCCAGAGGATTTGTTAACAGTACAGCCGGGACTATCGAACTGTGTGATAACAGAGGTTACAGTCATGGAAAAAAACTGGTTGTGTCAGCATCTGGATTTGTGGAAGTGGCATTCGCAACCCAGGCATCGGATTGCCCTTAATATAAGGTTCCACAATGATGACAAGTTCTGTTAAGCATAAGGATCGAACATTGAACTCGAACACCGGGTTTACTATGGTCGAGTTTCTGGTGTCTGTGGTTGTTTTGTCAATCGGATTGATTGGTCTGGCTGGCATGCAACTTACCAGCTTGCGCGATAACAGCCGCGCATATATGCGCAGTCAGGCATCGATTCTTGCCTCTGATTTGGCTGATCGGGTCAGAGCCAATCCCACTACAAATTACACAGTTGTCACAGCGGCACAAAAGTCCTCTTGCTTAACAGCTCCAGGATGCTCGGCTTCAGAAATGGCGCAGCATGATCTGTATGAATGGAATGCAAAATTACCCATTGAACTGAACAACAGTGCTGGACTGATCTGTACAGACAGTACACCGAATGATGGGGCGAATGCTGGTTCGGCTGATTGTGATGGTTTGGGGAACAACTTTGTTATCAAAATCTGGTGGCAGGATGAATCGACCAATGTTGATGGATCTGTACCTGCACCACAACGTTACATTATGAGTTTTCGCCGATGAAAAGTCTAAACAGCATCCATCAAGCCGGGTTGACCATGCTGGAAATTATCATTGTGATGGGTTTGTCAGTGGTGTTGCTAAGCGGTTTGATAGAAATCGTTCTGGCTCATCAGCAGACTAACCGGCTTCAGAAAAATTTATCCAGAATTCAGGCTAATGGCCGTTATGCGGTCGATTATCTTCGCATGGATTTACGCCGCGCAGGATATGCCGGGTGTCTGCCAGGCGGGCTATCAGCTGCCAGCAGCCAGCTCTCAACAACCATCGCTGCAGATTACCAAAGTGCTTTGATTACAGATGCCAGCTACGAGAAAGACTTCAATTCATCCAGTCCGGGTGTTAACAGTGACAGTTTGAAAGTGGTCAGTGGTCTCGGTGCAGGAGCTTCGGTTGCTTCAGTAATGGCGGCACAGACCGATGCTGTTGAAATATCGGCCAGCAATTTGATCAAGAAAAACAGTGTTGTTGTGATCAGTAATTGTGAGGATGGAGATTTGTTTTATGTTACCAAAATTACGGACACCAGTGGGGCCGGGGATTTTGATGATTGCGCTGCAGCAGGATCGACGTGTTTGCTTGAACATGCAGTCGGGGCCAATAACATCTCCGCAGCCGTATCAAAACTTTACTCAACAGATGCCCGGGTATTCCCGGTTCAGTCACGGTTGTATTCGATAGCAGTCCAGACCGGGCAGGAAAATTCCTTGCAAGTCAGTGACAACGGAAAACTGGTTGAAGGTGTTGAAAACATGCAGGTTTTCTATGGCGAAGACGGTACGGATGTCGATCAGGTTGCAGATTACTATGTTCCTCTCGATGAAGTGGTGGATATGGATCAGGTTGTCAGTCTTAAAATCAATTTGCTGATGCGATCTGGTGATGACAATCTGGCAGACCAATCCACAGTTTATGACTTTGCCGGGAGTCACAATATTGCCAGTCCGGATAAACGATTGCGCAAGGTTTTCAATACCACTGTCGCGTTGAGGAATAAATTGCAATGAGGGTCCCAAGTCGTCGATTCGAACAACAGCCAATACAGATGATCAAGCAATCCGGAACTGCTCTGGTCACCAGTCTGGTGATGTTATTGGTCATGACCATGATTGGTATCGGTAGCCTCAAAAATACCTTGATGCATGAAAAAATGGCAGCCAATGTCTGGGATACCGGTGCTTCTTTTCAGGCGACCGAGATTGGTTTGCGTGATGCTGAAAATTATATTGAAACTATGGCCTCACCGTCAGTTTTCAAGGCTTCACCAACACCTGCCGGGATATTCAGTTCAACGGCAACTGAATTCGATTTGCTGGATTTGACGGCCTGGACCACAACCAATGCCATTCAGACAACTGGCGAATTCGATGCAGTTCACGAGCCTCCTTTTTATGTGATTAAGCATGTCAAAGATACCAGTGGTCCAGGGGGTAACAACAGTATCATGGTGCGTGGATATGACGATGTCACACCGGGCACCAGTGTCTCAATATTTAAAATTACTGCGATCGGGAGTGGGAGAACAGATTCGGCGCGCAGCATTCTACAAACCTATTACGCAAAACGATTTTAAACAAGAGAAACAGAATGTACATTAATCGCAAATCCCTGGGGTTATTTTTAATTTCATTGGTATTGTCCTTTGGTAGTAATTCGGCATTACTGGATCTGCAAGACAGTCCTTTATTTCTGGACAGTTCAGAAAAAGCCAATCTAATGCTGGTTATGGATGATTCGGGCAGTATGGATTTTGAAATTTCCATCGCTGACACAACAGATGGTGTGCTCTGGTGGAGTGAAGATGATTCAAGCTTTGTTGGCGCTGATCAGGCGGGGCAAATCAATCGCCATGAATCGGGTTGGGAATGGGAGGATGGTCCGCATTTTTATCTGTTCCCGAATGGTACGATTGAAGACAACGGAGCTGATCGGCGCTGGTATCCGGATGATACAGACGCAACGTTGTCCAGAGCAGTACCGCCTTTTATCCAGTTTGCGTTTGTGCGGACTCCAGAGATCAATACTTCATATTACAATAACAATGTCACTTATGAGCCCTGGTTTTCCTCACAATACGGTGGAACGAGTTACTCTGATATGGATCCTCTCAATGCTTTGTTTGATCCAGATACAGACGATACCAATACTGCAAGCATTAATCTCACCCAAAATATGGAAAGCAATGCTGCAAACTTTGTGTTTGGTGTTTACGATGGCATGACAATTCCTGCTGGCACACGTTACCACAATGGTACAGACTGGGTGACATCCGGTTCGGATACAGTGCAAGACGACGACGAGATGATGGCGATCAGTTATTTTCCGGCAACATATTTCAGAATCGTTAATACCGGGTCCTATTCACAAGGCGGGTCCCATAATTGTGCAAGTCCTGACCCGGCACAATTCGTAACATTCAGCTCGACACCTTCAGGGTTTTCCAGTGCAGAAGTGGATGCGCTGACACCGGATGGCCGTTGTTTGAAACAAGTGGAAATCAAACCGTCAACTACAAGCTACCCTAATAATGGAAACAGAACTGATTGTGTCAGCCCTGGTACATGTTCCTATGCTGAAGAAATTCAGAACTTTGCCAACTGGTTCAGTTATCACAGAAAACGTTATCTGGCTTTACGTTTCGCTATGGGTAAAACCTTTGAAAATCTTGCCGGAGTGAATGCCGGGTTGTTTACCATCAATGACGTATCTGATGGTACACAGGGTGATCTTACGATGCTCGATCTGGATACACCGACAGATAACCTGACTTTGTTTGATCTGATTTACGGAATCGATGCCGGGGGTGGTACTCCGAATCGATTGGGGCTGGATTTTGCCGGACAACAGTTGATGCGTATGGATACTGATGCTCCGATTAAAAACAGCTGCCAGAAAAATTTTGCCTTGCAGTTTACTGATGGATATAGCGAGATTTCAACTGATTCTGGAGCAGGAAATGCAGATGGTTCTGCCGGTGCCCCATTTGCTGACTCTTTCAGCGATACGCTGGCGGATATCGCTTATAAATATTATTCAACACCTCTGCGTACTGGTGCCGGGTTTACTGCCGGACAGATCGATGTTCCTTCAGCCTGTTCAGAATCTTCGCCTCCTGCTGGCCTGGATTGCAATACCGACCTGCATATGAATACTTACGGTATCGTGCTGGGTGGAATTGGTAAAGATGTCTATGGCGTTAACGATGGCGGCACGATTCGTCATACAGTAGCCGATGCGCACAGTCATCCACCCACCTGGCCGGATGTCAACACGAATCGAAATGCAACGCAGATTGATGACTTGTATCATGCGACCGTCAATGGTCGGGGCGAGATGTTTCGTGCCACGACTCCACAGGAGTTGACAGCATCATTGAAGCAGGCTCTTGAATCCATTAAAAACCAGGCCGGATCATTATCCAGAGTATCATTTAACAGTTCAGCTCTGAGTTCCGGCAGTTTATTGTATTCTGCCGCATTTGATTCAGATCGATGGAGTGGCGACATCAAGGCGTTTGCTTTGGATGTCAACAATGGTGATCTCAATGCAACGCCGGCCTGGAGTGCATCCCAGAACTGGCTTGATAAAACATCTGGCGGATTACTTCCTGATTCCAGGGTAATTCTGACCCATAACGGAGCCAAGGGTATCGGTTTTAAATGGGGCAACTGGTCTAAATTCAGTACAGCTCAACAAGCGGATTTAAATGCGACCTTAAACGGAACGGCACAGGAAGCACTTGAATTTATCAGAGGTGACAGAACCAAGGAAGGAGCCGGAGGGTTTCGTACAAGAGCCAGTGCTTTGGGAGATATAATTAACTCAAATCTGGTTTATGTTGGAAATCCACCATTAAAATGGCCCGATTCATCCTTGTTTACTGCTGGTTCAGGTCCATCTCTGTACTCTGATTACAGGCTTTCACTGATTAATAATCCACGTAAAGAAATGGTTTATGTCGGCGCTAACGATGGCATGTTGCACGGTTTTGTCGCTTCATCAGGTGATATTGATTCAGGAAAGGAAATTCTGGCATTTATTCCGCACAGCCTGTTTTCCAGTAACACGACACAAGGCTTGCACTATTTGACCAGCAACAATTACAAGCACAAGTTTTATGTTGACTTATCACCGACAGTATCTGATGTGATACTGAATAATCAGTGGAGTACAATTTTGATTGGTGCGGAGCGTTCCGGGGGGCGCTCGTTATTTGCGTTGGATGTAACCAATCCGGCATTGTTCGGCGATGACGATACCAGCGCTGACAATACAGTATTGTGGGAATTCACCGATGCAGATCTTGGCTATACATTCAGTAAACCAACCATCGTCAAATTGAATAATGGCAAATGGGGAGCCGTTTTTGGCAATGGTTACAACGATACGGGATCAGGTCAGGCAACATTGTTTATTGTAGAGTTGGAACCAGGTGGCAGCTGGAATTTGAACAGTAATTATTACAAACTCACAACAGGGGTTGGCTCGACAACAACGCCGAATGGTTTGGCGACTCCTGCTGTGGTCGATCTTGACGGCAATGGAACTGCAGATAGAGCGTATGCAGGAGATTTAAGAGGCAATCTGTGGGCATTCGATATCAGTGATGCATCAACCACAAACTGGAAAAGTGTTTATGAAAATCCAGTCAGTGTTCCTGTGCCGTTGTTCAGAGCACGTCATGGGGCTGCTCCAGGAGTTGAACAGCCAATCACTATGCAACCGGCTGCGGTTTTGCATCCGACGATTACGACCGATCCATTGGTCAATGCGCCGAATGTCATGCTGTTTTTTGGAACGGGTCAGTACCTGGAGACATCTGATTTGAATAATGCCAGCACTCAAACATTTTATGGTGTGTGGGACCGGGGTACCGGAGAGTTAGGCCGCCCTAATCTGCAGGTTCAGACTCTACTGGATGATACCAACACGGATGCCAGTGGAAACGTGTTACGATTGCTGTCAGATAATGCTGTGAATTATGCACCGGCACTGCCAGAAGATTTGCAATATGGCTGGTATTTTGATTTGCCGGTTTCCGGCGAACGGTCAATTATTACACCATATGTTCGAGGCGATCTGGTGTTCTATAACACCTGGGTTCCTAGTACACCTCCGTGCACATCTGGTGGTACAGGGTTTCTGATGTCTGTGAGTCAGGAAACCGGAGGTGCGCCTGCTGAGTCAGCTTTCAATATAACAGCGGATCTGGTTGTCGATGGAAACGATAAAATTGCTCATTCCGGCCTCAATATCGCGCCTTCGGGTAAATCCTTTAATCATGGTTTGCCAGGAGGATCAGGGTTTATCGATGATTTCCGCTTTACAGTGGGAACCGAGCTTGAAATCGGAACAACGACAGTCGCGGATTGTCCAAACGGAATTTGCAAGGATATCCTGGCTCCATTATCCAGTCTGAAAACCGGACGGTTGTCCTGGCAGGAATTGGGGCGTGACTAGCTGTGATCAAGATGACTCAATGTTGTATGCCGTGTTACTTATAAAGTTGTGTTCAGCAGTGTTTGAGTAATTGCCTGCAGAATTGCCAATCTTGATAAATTCCACCAGTGTTTGAATCTTCCAGTGAACCAGTCTACACAGTTTGCTTGACTTGACGACTATACTTAATCGACGTTGAATCAAAACTGCAATTTATTTTGCACTTGAAGTTTTGTTTTTAATCACCATATAAAGATATCCAGGTTTACCTGGGTATCCAGGATTGCCTCTATTATATTGACTCCGGGCCGGGTTCATATTTCCTGGTTCGGGCCATGAATTGTCAAAACATGTAGCAATTTGCAAAGAGGATTTGCAGAGTTTGCACTGTCAAAACTGACCTGTCAGAAGGCTCTGATATTTCACTTAAAACTGTAAGTGACAGCAATTTTGACAGTCGCAAGAGATGGTGTCACAATCGTTTTATACGAACAGACCAATGAAAGCCCGGAACGCAAAGGGCAGGAGATTAAAGCATTGAATGATATGCTGAAAAATATAATTTTATGGATTGTTATTTTTATTGCCCTGGCGTCGGTTTTTAATAACTTCGGCACTAACAGTAACAATGCTGAGAATATTCCCTATTCCCAGTTTATTGCTGCGGTTAAAGCCAATGAAGTACAACAGGTTTTTATCGAGGAAAATTCGGTAAAAGGTAAATACAAATCGGGTGAGAGTTTTACCACTTACAGTCCTAATGATTCTCATATGGTCGATGATTTGTTGGCACATGAAGTTGAAATTCTTGCCAAAGCTCCCGAAAAAGAATCAGTTTTACTCAATATCTTTATAAGCTGGTTTCCGATTCTGTTATTGATTGGGGTATGGATTTTTTTCATGCGTCAGATGCAGGGCGGAGGTTCCGGCGGTCGTGGTGCTATGTCTTTTGGTAAAAGCAAGGCGCGACTATTGGAAGAAGACCAGATCAAGGCCACTTTGGACGATGTTGCCGGAGTTGAGGAAGCCAAAGAGGAAGTTGGTGAAATTGTCGATTTTCTCAAAGACCCTGCTAAATTCCAGAAAGTCGGTGGAAAAATTCCCCGCGGTGTATTGATGGTTGGCCCACCGGGGACAGGTAAGACATTACTGGCAAGAGCAATTGCCGGTGAAGCAAAAGTACCGTTCTTCACCATATCAGGATCGGATTTTGTGGAGATGTTTGTCGGTGTGGGTGCTTCAAGGGTTCGAGATATGTTCGAGCAAGCCAAGAAACATGCACCATGCATCATTTTTATTGACGAGATCGATGCCGTTGGGCGCCATCGTGGTGCAGGACTGGGCGGTGGCCATGATGAACGTGAACAAACCCTTAATCAGTTACTTGTTGAAATGGACGGTTTTGAAGGCAATGAAGGTGTTATCGTTGTTGCGGCAACGAATAGACCGGATGTTCTGGATCCGGCATTGTTGAGACCTGGCCGTTTTGACAGACAAGTCACTGTAGGACTGCCGGATGTCAGAGGTCGTGAACAGATCCTCAATGTGCATTTGAAAAAAGTACCTGTCGATCAGGATGTTGAGGTTAAATATATCGCCAGGGGGACTCCGGGGTTTTCTGGTGCTGATCTGGCCAATCTGGTTAATGAAGCAGCCTTGTTTGCAGCCAGGGAAGATCACTCTTATGTGACCATGCAACATTTGGAAAAAGCCAAAGATAAAATTCTCATGGGTTCGGAACGTCGTTCCATGGCCATGACCGAAGAAGAGAAGAAGCTCACTGCTTACCATGAAGCCGGCCACTGTATTGTCGGTCGTTGTGTTCCTGAGCACGACCCTGTTTACAAAGTCAGTATTATGCCGCGTGGGCGGGCATTGGGAATTACCATGTTTCTCCCGGAACGCGATCAATACAGTGCCAGCAAACGTAAACTGGAAAGTCAGATATCCAGTTTGTTTGGTGGTCGCATCGCCGAGGAATTGATTTTCGGTGTTGAAGCGGTTACAACGGGCGCATCCAACGATATCGAACGTGCTACAGATATTGCCAGAAACATGATTACCAAATGGGGATTGTCAGACCATTTGGGACCTTTGGCATATGGTGAGGATGATGGAGAAGTGTTTCTTGGTCATTCAGTGACACGTACCAAGTCTGTTTCCGAGCAGACTGCTCGAGCTATCGACGAAGAAATTCGTTTGTTCATAGATCGTAATTATCAACGTGCGGAACAGATACTCAAGGAAAAAATGAATATTCTCCATAATATGGCTGATGCCTTGATGAAATTTGAAACCATTGATAAAGATCAGATCGATGATTTAATGGAGGGGCGGGATGTCAAGCCTCCTAAAGGTTGGGAAGAACCCACATCAGGATCTGGCGGGTCTGCACCTGCAGTGGATGATCAACCCAAAGTTGCCTCTGGTACCGAAAATCCATGGGAAGGGACTGCCGAGCAGCTTTAACCAATCATTGGCTGATGAGTGTTGTCTTGAATGAGCAAATGCTTGTCGAAATTTTCAAATTTACTGGGAACATATCGAATTGATTTTTCGCTTACTCAGTTTGTGATCGCTGTAAAATCAAGCTGACACAATTTAATCTATACTAAAAGCGTATGCAGGGTTTACCTGCATGCGCTTTTAATTAATATGCGGTTCACATAGTAATAAAGATGTCACGCAATCTTAAAAACCTGGCATTATGATCATTATTGTTTTTAACAAAATAAACTTGAAAAAAAATTAATTTAATTTTTTAATATCAATAAATAATATAAATTTTATAATAACAATTCTGCGGCACTTTAGTTCATACTGGAATCAATCTATTA
>JAHZJL010000006.1 GCA_022600935.1 Gammaproteobacteria bacterium | reverse complement strand
ATTGACCGGACTTTATGAACGGGATGAAAACTAATCTGATTTTGACGAATCGATAGTCATGACTAGTGTTATTGACCGGACTTTATGAACGGGATGAAAACTGTCATTGACATACCCATATTCATCGACAGTTTGGTGTTATTGACCGGACTTTATGAACGGGATGAATACGTGTTTTGCTGAGAGATTTGGCGATGCTTAGTCCGATCGTTGGATTAACTGGACGGTAAGGACAAAAGAGGATGAATGAAAGTCGAATGCCGAAGTATGTCTTCAGTATGGAGAAAAGCTATACGCTGTCGATTTTGTTAAATCGTTTGAGCACATTCGAGGCAAACTGAAAAATCGAGACTTTAGCCACTTCAAAGTTCTTGGGCAAACGTATACGGTTGCAGAGAATTGGCCTAACTAAGCGCTTAATTCTACTTTGTCGGATTACTAATCAGTCTGTTTTCTGCAAATGAAACTAATGATCGCTATCGCGGTCATACCTAGGAGGCTGCCCGCAGAATAGAAAATCGACTACGGAAAATCTGACCAAATCAGTTTCCCCGCTACGCATCTTTTATTCCCGAACAACCTCTTGGGCTTTAGTTTTTTATATGCGTGAATCAACCATCATTACGATTCCTATATAAACAACAGCCCGGTTTCAACTGTTTTCTGTATTAAAAATAATCATAATCAATGTCAGTTAACCCTCCGCCCTTTTCAGAATTAGCTGATTCACCAATGACCAGCGTCACTGCACAAGGTCAGCAGATTTATATCAAACGCGACGATCTGCTTCACCCTTTGTTTAACGGAAATAAAGCCCGAAAATTTCTTTATTATCTTTACCTGCAAGAAACACAATTCAAATCCATTGTTTCGTTTGGTGGCAATCAATCCAATGCCATGTTGGCATTATCCGCACTTGCCAAACTTAAAGGCTGGAAATTTGAGTATTACCTTAAAAAATTACCTCAACAGCTTCAAAGCTCTCCTGTTGGAAACTTCAAACAGGCTTGCAAGAATGGCATGAAATATCATGAGGTGACCGATTTTCCAGCGTTGGCAACAAGCGCTGACAGGCTGGCAATCCAGCAAGGCGGGGCCGAGCCTGAAGCTGAATACGGGATCAGCATGCTTGCTAATGAAATTAATCAATGGGTTGCTGAGCAGCAAATGACAGATTGCTGTGTATTTTTACCATCGGGAACCGGTACGACCGCATTTTATCTTCAACTACATACTTTATTACCTGTCTATACAACACCGTGTATTGGCAATTCTGCATATTTGCAAAAACAATGGCAATCAATCAAATCTACAAATGCACGCTTTCCGTCCATTATTCTGCCCCGGAAAACCAAACGGTTTGGTCAACTTGATCTGGAATCATATAAGCTTTGGCGTGATTTGCTTGATAATACCGGAATAGAATTTGACCTGTTATACGATCCTGTCGGCTGGAATGCGATCCTCAGCAACCGTCAATTGTTAGCACAGAATATTATCTACATTCATTGCGGAGGAACCTCTGGCAATGAAAGCATGATTTTACGATATAATTATTTGTGTAAGATTTCTCGACAAAAGGTTCGCTATGCGTCACACTAGACTGTTTAACACTCGAGCAGAGTCATTAAACTGCAACATGATTCGTGTTTTATCAAATACGTTTAGCGCCTTAACAAACATTCATCATCATGCATAAACCCGGCAACAAGCTAACACTGCTTTATTTATTACTGTGGTTGTCGGTGATAAGCCCAGTCGCAACAGCAATTAACATCCAGATCGATTACTCACTGGACAATAACGGGTTTTTTGATCCAGGCACACCACAAGGCTATAAGGCCAGACAAACACTGGAGTCTATCGCCAGTTACTTTTCAGATTTACTGTCTGACAAATTTACCGGAATATCATCAAAAAACAAAAACAGTTTTACCGCAGTATTTCAGCATCCGTCTGATACCTATTTTGTTGAAATGCCCCAACTTGATGTTCCCGAAGATACAATCATTATCTTTGCGGGTTCCCGTGATCTGAATGACTCCTTACTGGGTTATGCAGGTGTTGGTGGCTATATTGCTCAGGGTAATGCTGACTTTCTCGATAATATTACCAGCAGAGGACAACCCGGTATTACGCATGGCGATGATGCCGACGATTTCGCTCCCTGGGGTGGTTATCTGTCTTTTGATCTGTATGCCAACTGGTATTTTGATGATGACCTCAATACCGCTGATGTCCCCGCGCAACAATTCGATTTTTACACAAATGCCCTGCATGAATTCGGCCATTTGCTAGGCATAGGCACTTCAGATGTATGGTTTCGACAAACGGCTTACTCCTATTTTGACGGGGAACACACAACGCTTCAATTTAACGATCTTGTTCCATTGGATGACACATTGGAACATTGGGCGCAAGACGTTGAGGAAACCGTTCAAGGCAATCATCAAACTGCCGCGCTAACACCTGCTTTAAAACCCGGTGAGCGTAAACAATTTACTGCGCTTGATAT
>JAHZJL010000076.1 GCA_022600935.1 Gammaproteobacteria bacterium | reverse complement strand
GTTTAGCTCTTCATCAATCCTTACAAAGCCGCCTGGCAATGCTAACTGAGACTGAAAAGGTGGTTTATCTCTGCGGATTAACAACACTCTTAGTGCATTACTCAAAACAGTAAACGCAACCACATCAGTACTAACAGCTGGATGCGGGTATTCATACTGATACATTGGTCACACCCCTTGTATTGACACTTTAACAAGTTAGTGTATATTTAACACTAACAAAGCGCAAGAGATAGACTCAGCGCTCTTTACGGTAAGGAGTTTACTGTGGCAAACAAGCATAACCAGTTCGATTTTCTGGTCTTTATTGGCCGTTTTCAACCGTTTCATCTAGGTCACCAGCGCGTTGTCGAGCAAGCGTTGGAACATGCTAGCAAGCTGATTATTTTAATTGGTTCCGCGTATCGCCCTCGTTGCACCCGCAATCCCTGGAGTTTTAATGAACGCGAACAAATGATTCGCTCGACGCTGTCAGAACAACACAACAAGCGTGTCATTATCACTCCGCTAATGGATGCCACTTATAATGACGATCTATGGACAACAACCATACAAAAATGCGTTTCCGGCATTACCGCCACACATCATCCCCAACCACATCGCGAACCAAGTGTTGGCTTGATCGGGCACAGCAAAGATCATACTTCGTATTATCTTAAATTGTTTCCACAGTGGGGTTCAGTCAATGTCGGTAATATTAATCGAATGAGCGCAACTGATATCAGGCACAAACTGTTTCATGCAGACCAGGGTCATTGGGAAGACAAGCGCCTCCCGGTTGCAGACTTGGCTGGAGATCTTGTTCCAGAGCCTGTGCTTGATTACCTGAATACATTTGTACGCAGCGAGACATTTGCCAAACTTCGTGATGAGTTCGACTTTGTAAAAACCTATCAATCAGCCTGGAACAATACCCCTTACCCGCCCATGTTTGTAACGGTTGATGCAATTGTTATTCAATCCGGTCATATTTTGCTGGTTGAACGTGGCGCGCGACCCGGTAAAGGGCTTTGGGCATTACCCGGTGGTTTTGTCAACCAGAATGAATCATTACAAGCAGCCTGTTTGCGAGAACTGAAAGAGGAAACCCGATTAAAAGTGCCTGTTGCGGTTTTAAAAGGCTGTATTCAGCAGCAGTCGGTATTTGACGACCCATACCGATCAGAACGCGGCCGAACAATTACTCATGCATTCTTCATTCATCTCCAAGCAGATACGATGTTACCAAAAGTTAAAGGCGGCGATGATGCTAATAAGGCATTCTGGGTGCCGCTTGCCAACATTAACCCGGAACGAATGTTTGAAGATCATTATTTTATCATCCAGCGTATGCTCGGTCAGATAAGCTGATTTGAAACGACTCAGCGTCATCGGTAGCTGCACGGATTGGCTTTTTTTGTTCAGTGGCAAGACGAAAGTGCGGTGTTTATTAAGTGTAAATGAGCACTTTCAACACAGCGAATAGACAAAATAAAGGACAAACTGAGTAGCAGTTACGCTGATTTATTATTTTACAGTCAAGGGATAGACCCTGACTTTTCACACTCACCGGAGGATTTCCCGTGAACACCAATACTATTTTAAACGTCGATTCTTACAAAACATCTCATTATTTACAATATCCACCTGGGGCTGAAATAGTCTCCAGCTACATCGAGTCACGTGGTGGAGAATACGATTTCAGCCTGTTTTTTGGACTGCAAATCTTCATCAAACAGTATCTGCTTCACCCGATTACGGCTGACGATATTAATGAAGCGAATGAAGTGCTCACAGCGCATGGTGTTCCCTTTAATCGAACTGGCTGGGAATATATTCTTGATACGCATCAGGGTTACCTGCCAATGGAAATTCAGGCGATCCCAGAAGGGACTGTTCTGCCAACATCGAATGTCCTGGTACAAGCGCAGAATACTGATCCTAACTGTGCCTGGTTAACCAGTTATTTAGAAACTGCTCTATTAAGAGCTGTCTGGTACCCCACCACAGTGGCAACCCGCTCCAAATATTGTCGTCAAATTATTCTGGCCGCACTTGAGCAGACAGCAGACACACCAGCCAGTCTGAATTTCAAACTACACGATTTCGGCGCACGCGGTGTCAGCTCAATGGAATCCGCTTCAATTGGCGGAGCAGCACATTTATTAAATTTTATGGGCACAGATACAATCAGTGGAATATTGACGCTTCGACGCTATTACAACGCTGATATGCCAGGTTTTTCAATTCCTGCAGCAGAACATTCAACCATTACCTGCTGGAGTAGAGACAATGAAGGGCAAGCCTATGCGAATATGCTTGACCAGTTCGCTGGTTCAGAAAAGATTGTAGCTGTGGTCAGTGATTCCTATGACTTGTTCAACGCAATTGACAATCTGTGGGGAGGGACATTGCGTGAACGGGTCATCAATAACGGTGGCACAGTTGTTATTCGTCCAGACAGCGGCAACCCGGTAGATATCGTTTGTGAAAGTATTCAACGCTTGATCAATAAATTCGGATCGCGCACTAACAGCAAAGGTTATCAAGTTTTGCCTGACTACATACGTGTTATCCAAGGTGACGGCGTCAACCCGGCGATGATCGCTGAAATTCTGAAAGTGATGCAATCAAAAGGACTCAGCGCAGAAAACATTGCCTTTGGAATGGGTGGTGAGTTATTGCAAAACATCAATCGCGATATACTCATCCCGCTCAAGAATACCCCATTTTGCCGTCGATAATCTGAAAGTTCTCAGCTAATAACGAGCGTAATGCGGGTCGATGTTCATCGGGATTTGCAAAGAAATCCTGAC
>JAHZJL010000075.1 GCA_022600935.1 Gammaproteobacteria bacterium | reverse complement strand
ATTTCAATGGAGATGACTATGAAGAAATTACTCTTTTTAACAGTCCTGGTTTCAATCTATTGCCAAATTGGCTTTGCTAGTCCACAAACAGGCTGGTGGTGGAATGAAGCCGAATCAGGTCGTGGATTTAGCATAGAACAACAAGGTAATACGATATTTTTTGCCGCTTACTTATATGATGATTCGGGTAACCCTACCTGGTTTTCTGCTGTGCTGACTGAAGTTTCAGAAGATCGATTTGAAGGTTTTCTGCAACAATTCTCTGGTGGACAAACATTAACGGGTAACTTTCAACCAGCGACTCCTGATAATGAAAATTCCGGTGAAATTATTCTTGAATTTTCAGACCATGATAAAGGCACAGTCACCTGGCCTGGTGGAACTTTTCCAATTACCCGTTTTAAGTTTGGTAATAATAGTCCGAGCAATGAAACACCTGACCCAGCTGCAGTTGCGCGTGGTAGTGATTTATATCAACTCAACTGTTCCAATTCTACCTGCCACACATCCGAACCACTCAGCAACCAAAACAACATTCTTTCTGGACAAGATCCAAATGCCATTCGTTCTGCATTTGGTCGCGTACAACGCATGATTGATGCTGGCGTCCCTGATCGTGTTTCGGATGAAGAAGTCGAAGATATCGCTGCCTTTTTGAAAAGCATTCAATAGTCGGTCATGTTTAACTGCTTAGTAAGCCGAAATAGTTCAGCTAAATACACTGAAATATTTCGGTATTGCTAAGCAAATAGTGTTTCTAATAAAACAATTAAAACGCTGTAATAATAAATGATTAAACCAGCCAGGTTGACATTACTAAGCCTAGGCGCAGGGGTTTTATTGTGGAATGGGTTTAACCTAAGTCTGGAAGCAACCAACACACAACAGTTCTGTACCAGTTGCCATCAAATGAATATTGTTACTGCTGAATATCAACAGTCACTCCATTACCAGAATCGTTCTGGTGTTCGGGCAAGCTGTGCTGATTGCCATGTCCCCAAACCGTTATTGCCAAAGCTAATCCGGAAACTAGAAGCCAGTAACGATCTTTATCACACTATATTAGGCACTATTAACAGCGAACAACAATTTGAAGCACGTAGATTATTGCTTGCTGAACGTGTCTGGAAGCGTATGAAAGCCAACGATTCTACCAATTGCCGAGATTGTCATCAACACAATGCGATGCAGCTTGAACAACAAAAAACTCGTGCTCGTGCGCAACATCTCGCTGCCATTGAAAATAATGAAACCTGCATTGACTGCCATAAAGGCATCGCCCACAAACCCATACACAAGCTGCAGAAACAACAAGCAGTAGATGACGAATTTATCCTCTAACCAGAAAAGGATATTGTACCCATGAACACCTATAAACGACTGTCCATTGTAATTCTATTGTTTGTCAACAATACTGCATTTGCAATTGATTGGAGCAAAGTCACTGCCAAACAAATGACTTTATTTTATCCAGGTCAGTCTTCCTGGGAATGGCTACTAACAGCGAATGATCACAGCGGTGCCAAAAACATCCGCAAAGGTAAAACTTGCATTGAATGTCACGCAGAAGAAGAACCAGAGATGGGGACAACGCTATTAGCCACCAGCCAAACCCAATTAGCGCTACTCAAAGGTAAGTCAGGCAGCATGCTAGCATCAGTAAAAATGGCTTATGACACTGAGATGATCTATGTTCAAATCAGTTGGAAAGACGGTAAAACCCAAAGCACAGAAAAAATAGACAAGGAGTATGCCAGCAGAGTGACTTTGATGCTCGATGATGGGCATGTAACAGAAGCTGCCAGAGCCGGGTGTTGGAGCACATGCCATGATGATGCAATGGCAATGCCTAGTGCAGATGCGAATAAAGATATCAGCAAATATTTAGCCCGATCCAGAACCAAAATCACCCGCAATGGTGGCGGAGAAAACTATAAGCCAGCCGAAGACTTAAATGCAATGATCAGCAATGGCATTTTCATGGAGTTCTGGCAAGCCAGGCTGAATACAGACCAACCAGCAATTGCTGTCGATGGCTATATCCTCGATCAACGCCATCGAAATGAGCAACCACTTGTTACTGTTAAAGCAGCGTTAAATGATGGTAGATGGACGGTTGAGTTTAGTCGCAAACTGTTAGCAAACGCACCGCTACATAAAAATATTATTAGCGATCAAAGCTATGTCATCGGTTTTGCGATTCATGATGATTATGCCAATCATCGTCATCATTTTGTTTCCTTTGGGCGCAGCTTTGTACTGGAACAGGGTGATGCTGATTTTGTCTTGAAGCGTCAGTAGTCTCGCATCATGAACCATCAGCGAATACTTGTTGGATTGATTATTTTGGTTGTTTGCCAGCTGTTATTGGCAAATGATTCAGAAACGGATCTTAACGCGTATGCCAAACGTGGTGCTGCAACCTGCTTGAAGTGTCATGATGATCCAGCGATCACAGTGATTTTCAACACAGCCCACGCAACAAAAGCCGATAGTAGAACACCGTTTGCAAAACATGACTGTGAAAGCTGTCATGGCGCCAGTCCAGAACATATCCGCACCGCTAAAGCGAAACTCAAACAAGACCAAGTTGCTCCAAGCATTGCGTTTGGAACTAACGCGACAACACCGGTTGAACAACAAAACCAGGTCTGTCTGGACTGCCATCAACAAGGCTTGCGCATGCACTGGCAAGGTAGTCAGCATGAGTTTGCCGAGCTTGCCTGTGCCTCTTGTCACAAGCTTCACAGTATTCACGATGCTGTGCGTAACAGGCCAACTCAGGCTGCTGTATGTTTTAACTGCCATACAGAGCAGCGCGCCCAAATTAACCGTCGTTCCCGCCATCCGATTCGAGATGCCAAAGTCATTTGTTCCGATTGCCACAATCCGCATGGCTCAGCCGGAGATTGGTTGCTTGTTGATAATACCGTCAACGAGACTTGTTACCGTTGCCATACCGAGAAACGGGGTCCGTTTCTATGGGAACACCCACCGGCTCAGGAAGATTGTTCACTGTGCCATACTGCGCATGGTTCCAGCCAGCCTCGGTTGTTGAAAGTTCGTGCACCCTATTTGTGTCAGCAATGTCATTCAGATAGTGAATCAACCCATGCCAACCTCTTATACAGTGGTGCTGATGCTCTGCCTTTTGGCGCTGAAAGCCGCTTACTGTTAAAAAGCTGCTTGAATTGCCATGTCAATATCCACGGTTCGAATCATCCATCCGGCGTCAGGTTTGATCGCTAATGGCTGCTGGATTCAACCATTATCATGGCAAATATGCATTGATCCTGCTATTGCTGCCATTGAGTGTTGTGAATGCTGAAGAAGATAGTTTCCTGTTAGATGATGAACCTGTTGAAGAACCTGCAGCGTATACCAGTCAGATTGAACTCGGCATTGGTTATAACTCAGCCAATTCCCATCGCTTTGGGCAATATACTGGCTTAACCCAACAACAGCCT
>JAHZJL010000074.1 GCA_022600935.1 Gammaproteobacteria bacterium | reverse complement strand
GCTCATCAAACCACTTGCCAGTGAATAGTGAACAGACGCTGAGTTTTTGTGCGCTGGTGCATGCGTTGTTCCAGTGCGTCAATCAATTGGTCGCGCTTTTCAATGATTTCATCTTCCACATCGAAGATTTGTTGACGCTGGCGGCGTTGCTGGCGTTCAAGTTCTTGAATCTGCTTCTGGCAAGCGTGTTGTTGCTCAACCGATTCTGCCAGACGGGATTCACGCTTTAAACCGCGAATTCTGGCTTTGGTATCCTGCAAGGCTTGCTCGGCAGCCAGTATTTTATCGTCGGCCCATTTCTCCAGCTTGTCGCGCTCGGCCTGAAAAAAGCGGTTATTGGCTTCGAGAATACGGCTGATAACAGCTTGACAGTGGCGCTGGGCATTGCTGTTTAATGTGTCTGGTTCTGCTTTATCGTTAAGTGCTGCGGGTTTTGATGTTGCGTGGCAGAAAAACAGTTTTTCACAGGCCTCCTGATCCATTGGGTTGCCATCGTCTTTGAGTCCGGTAAAGACCAGATGTTCTTCGCGTTGAAAGGACTCGATGGTGAGCAATTCAAGAATCAGCCAGCCAGTTTGACCTTTGAGTGCTTCGACAATGGATATTTTGACCGGATGGTGGCTAATATCAAATTGAATAACTGCGTTGGGTGTTTCCACTTGTTTGGCGGTGTCCAACACATATTCCCCAAGCGGGTGGGTGAGCCGGTACAAGTGGTCTGCGCTGATATTTTCTGTCGTTAATCCCTTGTGAATGAGCTGATAATGACCGGAATGGATATGCTCTGTAAGCGAATGTGATAGATAAAAATCGTGTTTTTCATCATTAAAATCTGCATGGGCACTGAGTATGTAGCGAGTCAGTTCCCAGAAAATCCGGCCAACTTTATCAATCCGTTGTTTCGCTTCGTCCAGTTTAATTTTAAGCAGATCATGGATATCCTCATCAAAGTTTTCCAATAGCTGCTGGCGAGTTTGATCCAGACGTTCCGAGATGCTTTCTTCGAGTTCCTGTTGCAGGGTTTTAAATGCCTGATCGATCTCGTCCGGTGTACGACAACGCTGGTAAATCTCCAGTATGCGTTTCTCAAAATCAATGCCGCTTTCGATACGGCCCAGCACATCATCAGATGCACCAAAAACACCATTGAAGAGATTGAATTTGTCGGTGAGTAACTCCAGTACCCGTTGATCGGCTTCATTACGGGTATTGACGAAATTGACGACGACGACATCATGCTTTTGACCATAACGGTGACAGCGACCGATGCGTTGCTCAATACGCTGGGGATTCCAGGGTAAGTCGTAATTGATAACCAGTGAGCAGAATTGCAGATTAATGCCTTCTGCTGCGGCTTCTGTCGCCACCATGATTTCTGCTGAATCGCGAAATTCATCAATCAGTGCTGAACGTTTGTCGACACTGCGGGAGCCAGTAATTTTATCGCTGTCTTGATTCTTTTTCAGCCATTGTTGGTAGATAGCTGTGGAATCCGTATCGGCATTGGTGCCGTTGAAGGTGATTAGCTTGTTTTTAAACCCATTGTTTTCCAGATAGTTTTTTAGATAGTCCTGGGTACGTCGGGATTCGGTAAAAATAATGGCTTTGCGTGGTGCCGCCATGTTTTCCATTTGCTGAAAACCGGTTTCGATTGCGGTCAGGAGTTGCTTTGTTTTTCCATCCGTTAGAATGTTATCTGCCCAGCTGATGTAGTGTTCCAGCTCGGTTATTTCTTCTTCAAGACTCTCCGAATTGATTTGTTTTGAATCAATATCTTTTTCAACAGCTTCCGATGCGACATTTTCCAGCTCCTCAAGGTATTCATCTTCCAGTTCTTCATCTTCAATGAGATGGCGAAGGAAATTATGACTAACCGTTTGCTGGTCACGTAAAAGACTCAGTCGATTATGAATCTGTTTCAGTGTTGCAGTCACAGCACAAGTGCTTGATGCCAGAAGTTTTCGCAGAATCAGGGTTGTTAAATGTTTTTGGCTGTTCGGAAGTGCGTATGATTCTTCACGAAGCATGAATGCTGTCAGCGCATCGTAAAGCTTTTGCTCCTGATCACTGGGTGTAAAGGGTCGGGTAAAGGTACGTCGTTCTGTATAGCGAATATATTCGAGTACCTGTTTGCGCAGGGTACGTTTTGTGAATTGACCAAGGCGTTCACGCAGTTCTCCAAGATTGGCGCCATTACTTACATATTGTTTGCGAAACGCCTTGTCATCACCAAATAAATGCTCATCAATCAGAGTTGAAAGCCCGTACAGTTCCATCAGGCTATTCTGGAGTGGTGTTGCTGTTAACAGCAGTTTTTGCCTGCCATCCAGAGCACGACGCAGTGCTTGCCCCATCCGGTTACTTTTCTGGTGAACATTCCTTAATTTATGCGCCTCATCAAATACCACCAGATTCCAGGGAATCGCGCGCAGTTCATCCTCCATTCGACTGCCATAATGATACGACATGATAATAACTTTTCTCTGATCAAATGGATTGTATATGCCTTGCTGCCGCTGTTTTTTTACTGTGCCAGCATCCAGAATGACGGTTGGAAGATTAAATTTCCGGGTAAGCTCCATTGCCCACTGACGTCGCAATGAAGCAGGACAAATAACCAGCAGGTTACGTTTGCGTTCAGACCAGTATTGGCAGAGCACAAGACCGGCTTCGATTGTTTTACCAAGACCGACTTCATCTGCCAGAATAACGCCCTTTGATAACGGCGAGCTCAGTGCAAATAAGGCGGCTTCTATCTGGTGAGGATTAAGATCAACACTGGCATCGAAAAGAGAAGTGGAGATGCGGTCAATATCATTACCAGCAGCCTGACGTGTCAATTCGTATGCGTAATATTTGGCGTGGTGGTTTGTTAACACCATTTGCCTTTCCTACACTTGTGTATTGCTGAGTTGGCGAGTTTAGTCAAGTTTTCGTTGTTGCAAGATATACTCATAGGCAGAAGTAAAACAGGTTGCTTGAAATATACTCTGCAATGCTGATGACAAAGGCTGTTAATTTCTGAGAAAGAGTCGTATTACAACAATATTCTGTCATTCACTTTTGATACAGATCATGATGTTAACCAATATTATCTAAAGTTAAAATCAAGTCTACTACAAAGAATTACAGAGTCTAGTCAAACTGACGGGTATTCAAAAACTTGAAATTGAGGAATGACCATGAACAATCAAATGACCATCAATGACCTGGCCGGGGAATTATTTCCGTATTTAACCATGGTGGAAGGCATCAAGCTCAGTGCGCAAACGTTTAGCAAAGATGTGAAAGCGCTGTCCTGTTGTGCAGGCTGATGATGTATGTAATGGCGGCCACAATGGCAAACTGATCAGATATTCAATGACTATTTAATACTTGACCCTGTTCCATGGAGCAGGGTTAAGCCTGTCAGTGACGTTGTAAATGGATGAAAGCGCAAGCTTGCTCAATGGATTGAGCTTCCTTTTTAAAACAGCGACGCCATTTTAACAAATTGGTTACATCAATAACTGTCGTAAATTATTGGAGGTTCAAAATGAATAAAGCGATGTTAGCGGCTATTCTGATTGGTGTGAGTGCCATGCTCTTTATCCCCCAGCTAGGTCAGGCAGATCAAGGAAGTACTGTGTTCCGACACTCTAATTTCAGTAATGAATTCAAAATCAGCACGCCTGAAGGCATCAACGCCAGAGGTACTGCAGAGGTTAAATCAAGGAACTCAAGACACGGTGGTGATCCGGGTTGATGGATTAATACCCGGTGAAACCTATGTGATTCTCAACCACTGGTTTGAACCTGTTTCTGAACATGGCGTGCCTAACTCAGACGATGGTCCGGATGACGATCCACCTTGTACCGGTCATTTTCAGTTCCTGAGCGAACCGGTGACAGCGGATAGGCACGGGAGGCTTGGAGTACCAGACAGCTTATAAGCTCACAATATAATCATGACACAGTATGCTGCAGGGCCGAAGACGAACAAAAAGAAAAGAAAAAAGTCGATACTCAGTAGGAAATCTCCTAAATATTCACTGATATTGAAGCATTTATCCAGTATCGGTTGTGACAATATTGAAGTCTTTCAGCTTTTTAACATAAAAAATAAACGCCTGGGTTATTGCTCGCCCGGTCATGAACAGTGTAAAAGCCAGCCATAATCCATGATTACCCAACGGTAAAAACACATACCAGGCTGGCAGGTATATCAGCATCGTTGAAATCAACATACTGTTACGCATGCCTTTGCTCCAGGTAGCCCCGACAAAAATGCCATCGAAAAGAAAACTCCAGAACGAAATCAAAGGTAAAAACATCGGCCATCTGATATAGCTTCGGGTTAGTTCACGAACCTGTGTTAAATCTGTGAGCAATTCAACCAGTGACTGCCCGACTACAGCATATAGCAGTGTAAACAAAAGCGCGGCAATTGCCGACCATTGACCGCATAACAGTACAGTGCGCCAGAATAGCTGAGGATCTTCTCGCCCGACTGCCTGCCCCACTAAAACTTCTGCTGCATTGGCAATACCATCCAGTGCATACGCCATAAGCGTCTGAAAGTTCAGTAACACTGTATTGACCGCAAGTATCACATCGCCTTGTTTTGCACTTTCATTGGTAAACCAGGCAAACGCGAATATCAGACAGACAGTTCGAATAAACACATCGGCATTAAGCCCGGCCAAAGATGTTATTTTTTTCAAATCCAATAATGACAGCCAATTCAATCGGCCTGTGTAACGAGACAAAACACTTGGCACCAGGGTGATCCCAACAACAACACCAACCCCCTCAGCGATCAGTGATGCCAGCGCAACGCCTTCTATGCGCATGTCCAAATACACCACAAACACTAGATCAAGAATGATATTGGTCATATTAATCATCAGTGTCATCACTAAAGTTGCTTTAACAGAATGAGCGCCGATAAACCAGCCGATCAAGGTGTAGTTAAACAGCACAAATGGCGCACTCCAGATACGGATATCATAATAGAGTCGTGCTTTTTGCTCGACCTCTTGAGTCGCTGACAGCAAATCAAAACCTGAATTAGCAAGCGGTGTTCTGGCTAACACCAGGATTCCGGCAACCATAGAGGCAAACAACAACGAACGGCATAAAATCGCCCGTAATTCATCGCCATCTTTACGACCAACTGCTTGCGCGGCTACGCCGGTCGTTGACATTCTCAAGAATCCAAATCCCCAGAACAAAAACCCAAATAAAAGACCACCCATGGAAACTGCTCCAATATAACTGGGATGATCGAGATGACCAATAACAGCTGTATCAACCAAACCAAGAATTGGTGTTGTGATGTTGGAGACAATCATGGGCCAGGAGAGCCTGAAAACTGAAGAACTGGTCACAGTTGCGTGATCTGTGGAGGTCATTGTAATTCCTTATAACTGAACAGCTTAATCATGCTAGCATGCTTTGTCTGGCAAAGACCCCTCCATCAACCCATCTGTCATATTCAATGACAATCAGTATGATCGGAGCTTCCAGCAACGCTGTCTTCAAGGAGTATCCCATGAGTATATTGTTTACCCGCTTAAGAATTTTGGGTTTTTACCTGTTCCTTTTAACAATCAGCAACCAGGTTGTCCCTGCTGACTTGAAAGATGATATTGGCTATACCCGATTGTTGGCCGAATTAAACATATCCGGGCAAACTGTACCAACAGGAGCCGGTGTCCCTGTGCTCATGGCAGAAGCCTATGCGAATTCGATGGATGACGACAACGACCCGATGACACCACCAGTCTGCCTGGCCTGGTTACCGGATAGCGCAGATCCTCAACTTTCAGGAGTCACGATTGTTGATCGAACCGGGTCAACATCAGGGCTTTTTTCATTCCATGCAACTGGTGTCGCGCGCCTGTTTTTCGGCACTAACAGTTCAATTGCTCCCGGTATCACACAAACTGATGCATATCTGGCAGAGCATTGGCTGAATTCCGGTTTTCTCCATACCGGCAACAGTTCTGCGTTACCGCTTATTGGCTCTAATCGCGTCGCCAACCATAGCTGGATCGGCACAGCCGGAACTACTGCTGACGCTCAGTTGATCAACTCTGATATTTTAAGACGCGTCGACTGGCTAATTGAACAAGATGAGATGATAATCAGTGCAGGTTTGAACAATAGCGGTACTAACCAGGCTCTGCTCAGCAGTGCATACAATATTATCGCCGCCGGGCGAAGTGATGGTGGTCATGCCCGGGATACCTCAGCAGTCGACTCGATTTACACTGCTGGTCGAACCCGACCTCATCTGGTAGCCCCTCTGTCGACAACCAGCTCGGCAACTGCTGTGATTGCGTCTGCTGCTACATTATTGATTGAAATCGGCCATAACAACACATCACTGTCGACAGACCCGGAATCAACCCATACCAACAACAGGGTCGGAAACACGATCTACAATGCCGAACGCGCAGAGGTCGTTAAGGCAATCCTGATGACTGGGGCAGACAGACATACGATCAGCACGAATATTTCCGATTATCGCTTGTTAACTGCAAACCAGACAGCGAACGGACTGGACCGCCGCTTTGGAGCCGGACAAGTTAATATTGCCAACAGTTATAACATCCTGAATGCTGGCGAACAAAACAGCGCAGAAGACCAATCTGCATCGACCGCTGTGATCAACTCTTTCGGTTTCGATTATGACCCTTCGTTTGGCGGAAGCAACAGTAACTCAACAGCCAGCTATCAATTTTCCACCTCAGACGAAAAACAAAGTCTTTATGCTGCACTGGCCTGGAATCTCTTGATTGACACCGGTCTCAATAATCAATTTGACGGCACAGCGACTCTGTTTGACCTCAATCTGGAACTCTATGACATCACCGAAACCCAGACCCTGGTTGCTGAATCCAGCAGTGAAAACAACAACACCGAAAACCTCTGGGCTCATTTGCAAGCCAACCGCGAATACCTGCTTAAAGTTACGAGCGCAGGTCATCAAGCTGCGTTTAATCATGACTATGCGTTGGCCTGGAGACGAGAGCCTGATTCCGACCACGACGGTGTCGGCAATCAGTTTGACAACTGCATTCAGACTTCCAATCCCGCACAGCGAAATAGTGATTCAGATCCGTTTGGTAATCGTTGTGATGCCGATTTCAACAATAATGGCGTTGTCGATCCTTTTGATTTCTCGCTGCTCAAATCCCGTTTTGGGTCGACAAATTCTCCTGACCAGGATTTAAACGGCAACGGCGTTGTTGACCCTTTTGATTTCAGTTTATTGAAAAGCATGTTTGGGGCAGCCCCAGGCCCTTCCGGTCTTGAGTGAAATCGGATTCACAACAATTTATTGAACATCAAAACCTGTTGCACAAGACAACACTGATCAATCACCGTTTACAAGATTGCGTGCAATGTTGATCAGGACACTGAGCAGAGTATTGCTTAGTGAATGATAGAAAACGTAAAGAACAGGCTCTAAGGCGCTTGCTTTCGAATGGTCACTGTATCCAGGCCAAAAGCACTGACGATTTGAGAGAAAAATGCTGTTACAGCATCTGAAGAATTGGTTAATGTTAACGTGTTAACGTGTTCACCGACATGTTGGGTTTCTGCATCTCTGGACTGCTCTTCCTGCAAGCGAAGCGTTGCATTCGATACTGCTCTGAATTGATGGTTAAGGGTTGTATTGTCCAACTCATAGGGCTGCGATGTATCCACAGCTTCGATTAAGCCTGAACCATTCGGTGAATACACGGCAAGATAACCGATGCTTTCATCAACATGTCCATCGTTGAGAAATTCTTCTTCAAATATGCTTGCATCAAACCCGGTTGCCGACACCCGGCGAGCCCGAACAGTGAATGTTTGTGCGCCGTTCATGGTTTGTGCAGTTAAAAATAATGACGGTGCAGCCGGAAATACTGACTGGAAATTTTGTTGACGCCACTGCCCTGTACCTGACAGTATGAATGTTCCCAGCTCCCAGATACTGCCATCGCTGAACACAAAACGACCGCGTTCGCCAATCAGGTAAGCAGTCTGTTCAGCTAAATGAAATCGATCACCGAATTGCCTCGCCCGATAATCCCATTCCTTGAATCGAGCTGCAAATCCTCCGCTGTTAACACTGGTCAATGCAGCAACTCCAGGATCGTGACCTATGAATGTTGGTGGCCCCAAGATCACGACCGGATCGTTATAAATCGTATCCGATGTAAAGACCCCCACTCTGTGATCAATCTGAATATTACCAAATTCAAAACCTGGAAAGTCTGGAGGGTTATCATTTGACAATAATGCCCCGCTAATCACAATCAAATTCCCCCGGTCAACACCGTTGAACCCAGTGCCGTTACCGACCATCTCGTTGGTAATCAGATCGATGCGGCCATCGTTGTTGATGTCGGCTGCAGTCCCACTGTAGCTGAGCACATCGCCGGTGTCATTGGGCCGGTCACCGTTGGCACCAAAGATTTGAGTAATACGGACTGTGCTGGCTGGGGGCAAATTGTTGGTTTGTAAATCGATGACCGCAGGCCAGGGTCCGTTTTGTCCGTGAATGATGTGAATG
>JAHZJL010000073.1 GCA_022600935.1 Gammaproteobacteria bacterium | reverse complement strand
GTATTTGAGCATTTTGAGTCGACTTTTAACGCAGTCATGTGCCCATTAGCGAGACCTTGAACAGGTTCTAAGTGTAAAAACTCAGCATGTTTAGATTTTGCTTTAGAACAATGCTATTTCAATGTGAATAGCTGCATGGAGAATGCGAGCATATACATAAAATGTGACTATTCGAGTACGACAATAACGCCGTTATCGGGCAAAATATGAATGCGCCGAGTGGTCTAATAAGGCTTGTAAAATTCTTACTATCAAAACATTACCAGGTAAACAACGGCCATGATGGCAAAGCACCCCGTACAGAGTGAGTCAGCTGAAGCACTGGAAAGGCATTTTTTAGACGCGCTTTTCCAGGCAGAAACCGCAATGGTGGTTAGTTTGTCCAGGGAAGGTCGGATTCTCAATATCAACCCTGCCGGTTTAATGCTCGCAGAGGTGGATGAAAACCAGAATGTGATCGGTCACCTTTTCAGTGATTTTGTGCTGCCATCAGAACGAGAACGCTTCAAGCGCATGCATGATCGCATAATGAATGGCGCGAATGAAACCTTCAGTTGTCAAATGGTTGGATTAAATGGTGCGGTTCATTGTATAGAAGCGCATTCATCACCTGTTGTTGATCATCAAAATAACATCATCGCCCATTTAAGTATCGCCCATGATATTACTCAACTAAAAGCCACAAAAGAACAGTTGAGAAAATTATCAAATGCAATTGAGAATAGCCCGAATGCAGTATTCATAACGGATACGCAAGGTGTCATTGAATATGTCAATCCAATGTATTCAGAAATTACCGGCTATTTAACCAGCGATGTCGTTGGTAATTCTTTGCGCTTGTTAAATTCTGGTGAAACGCCTGAAGAAGTGTATGAAACCATGTGGCGTACTGTTTATGGCGGGCAGGTGTGGCGTGGTGAAGTCCGAAATCGTCGTAAGAATGGTGAGGTTTATTGGGCTCAGGAATCAGTATCACCGATCACAGATGATTTTGGCGTCATTACTCATTTTGTTTCAGTACACCAGGATATTACTGCGGCTCGGAAACGCTCGGATCAGATCGATTATCATGCATCACATGATAACTTAACCGGGTTAGTCAATCGTCGTGAGTTTGAAAATCGTTTAAGCAGGGTTGTATCCACACTTGATTCGCGACCCAGTGAACATGTGATGTGTGTGCTTGACCTTGATCGGTTTAAAGCGGTTAACGATGTGTGTGGGCATGCTGCAGGTGATGAATTGTTGCGCCAGATCAGTCGGGTACTTCAAGAATCAGTTCGTGCACGCGATACTGTTGCACGTTTGGGGGGTGACGAATTTGTTGTTTTAATGGAGCATTGCACTGTCAAGCGCGGTCGTCGAATAGCAGAAAAAATCATTACCAGCCTCAACCGCTTCAGGTTCTTGTGGGAAGATAAGAGTTTTAGTATTGGCGTCAGTATCGGTTTGCTTCCAATAACCAATAGTGCACCAGTTGACAGATTACTCAATCACGCAGACAGTGCTTGCTATGCTGCAAAAAATGCTGGCCGTAACCGAGTGTGTGTCTATCAAGAAAAACACCAGCAAGAATTTCAGAATAGTGGTGATGCTGTTTGGGTCGGCCGTGTTCAAAAAGCACTGAAGAAAGATTTGTTTGAGCTTCATGCACAACCCATCGTACCGATTGGTAGTCATTCTCAACCACGTTTCTATGAGGTTCTGGTACGAATGCGTTCTTCAAAAGGTAAAACCATTTTACCAGGTGCATTTTTCCCGGTTTCTGAGCGCTACAGCCTAATTGATAAAATTGATCGCTGGGTCATCTCGGCGACTCTGGTCTGGATGGCACAACAACCCAGATCAATTCCAATGTGTTCCATCAATCTCTCTGGCGCAAGTATTAGTGATCCAGCCTTTGAGCAATTTATCAAGAATGAGCTTAAAAAATATGATTCGTTAAAACTTGCTGAAAAAATTTGTTTCGAAATTTCAGAAACACTGGTGATTGCCAACTTGTCGGATGCTATTCGATTTATTAATCGATTAAAAAAATCTGGCTGTCGGTTTTGCCTTGATGATTTTGGTAGTGGGTTATCATCCTTCTCATATTTAAAAAGTCTGCCAGTTGATTACTTGAAAATTGGTGGAAGCTTTGTCAAAGGTATTGAAGACGACCCTGTTCAAGAGGCGATTGTTCAATCCGTAAACCATATTGGCCGGATGATGCATCGACAAACCATTGCGGAATGTATTGAATCAAGAGAGACATTGGAGCGAGTCAAAGAGATTGGTGTCGATTTTGCTCAAGGCTATTCGATTGGAAAGCCACGTCTCATGCACCGAGTTACACAAAAGAGAATGCATCGATATTCAGATAACGTGAGTGATCTAATCTGAATTGTTGCTCAATTTCCGAACTAAGAAAATATGATTGAAATTAACCAACCTAAAGTGAATGCATTAGTACAACCAAATGGTAGCCTTGAGTTTTTATCACTGAGGGAGATTGGTTGGCTGTCTGATAAAACCTTGTGTGGATGTTACGAACAGTTTCGATGTTGTGCTCTTGCCGCCTTAAATTCAGGCGCTGAAACTGATGACAGTCGTATCGTGTTAGACCAGTATTCTGATTTTGAGATTGAAATCATCAAAGAGCCGCGTGGAATCTGCTTGCAAGTGACAAACGCGCCACCGCGGGCTTTTGTTGATGGGGAAATGATTGAAGGTATCCGCGAGCATTTATTTTCAGTACTAAGAGATATCGTTTACACCCAATATCTGATCTTGGACGATGGTCGATTTGATCTTTCCCATTCAGATCATATTACTGATGCCGTATTCCATATTCTAAAAAACACTTCAACATTTCAATCAGGTATGCATCTTGATTTGATTGTCTGCTGGGGCGGACATTCTGTTAGCAGGGAAGAGTATGAATATTCCAAAGATGTTGGTTATATGCTGGGTTTGCGCAAGCTGAATATCTGCACAGGTTGTGGACATGGTGTCATGAAAGGGCCAATGAAAGGCGCAGCACTGGGCCACGCCAAGCAACGAATTGCACCAGGGCGCTATATCGGCATCACTGAACCCGGCATTATTGCAGCAGAAGCACCAAATGCAATGGTTAATTCACTCGTCATCATGCCAGATATCGAGAAACGCTTGGAGGCATTCGTTCGTTTAGGGCATGGCATTATTGTTTTTCCTGGTGGCGTTGGAACCACAGAAGAAATTTTGTACGTGCTCAGTATCCTCTTGCACCCGGATAACCAACAGATTCAATTTCCATTGGTGTTTACCGGTCCCGAATCCAGTCGAGACTATTTTGCAGATATGGATCATTTTTTACGCACCACCTTAGGTGATCAGATTACCAATCATTACCAAATTGTCATTGGTGATCCAGCGCGTGCATCACATCACATGCAACAAGGGCTGGAGCGAGTCAAAGCAGACCGGCAACAGCGCAAAGATGCATTTTATTTCAACTGGAACTTGAATATTCATCAACAGTTGCAGATCCCGTTTGTACCAAACCACCAGGCGATGGCAAACCTGGAGCTCAATCGAAATTTACCAGCCTATCAGTTAGCAGCGAATATGCGCTGCGCTTTTTCAGGTATCGTAGCCGGGAATGTTAAGCAAGAAGGCATAAAAGAGGTTCAAGCGCACGGACCTTTCGAACTCCACGGCGACACCGAGATACTTGAGACAATGCAAAATTTACTGGATAAATTTATCCACCAGCGTCGAATGACATTGGCTGATAATTATCAGCCGTCTTATCAGATTGTAACCCACTGATTATTCTTGCCTTCGACTAAGGTTGTTTGACGAAATAAAGTTACCAACCTTGCTTGCCTTTTTGTCCCTGCCCAACGCAATCTCAATCGTTACGAAGAACAACTATGCGTCTCTTGAGATTGTTTAGTCAGAAACAAAAACCCTGCACCATCATTGTTCAAGTTATTCCGTGCACGTTCCTAAGAGATAGGATTAATATACAAGGTCTGCTTAGAGAGCGTAACCTGACACAAAGAGACTGTGTTTCTGGAAATCCACCTTTTGGATCAAAAGACTATAAAAAATCACCTCATGGAATAGCATCAGTGAATTGAAAGCGTTTCCATTGTGAAACACTGAAAACAGAGTAATTGAGGAGTGCTTATGAGTGTAGAAATCATCGATTTTACTTACGGCGTATTAAGCGGTATGTATTCCAATGCTGCTTATGAAGGATTGACTCAGATACTCGGTCCGTTTGCCAAAAAAATGAAAACGTTAACTGAGCAAGAGCAACGACATGAATTTGACGAATTACTACTCACTCTGCTCGACAGTCATGAAAACCTGCAAGCACAACTGATTGAGTTGCAATCACAAATTCAAGCTAATCAATCGGGACAATCCATTCATGCCGAAACAGGAGGTATTGCAGCTGATACTATCGAAAACAGCACACTGACCATTAACAACACATTTAATGACAATGACTGACAACAAGTCAATTCAGGCGGAAAAAGGAGCAGTCGCAGTAGACCTCGCCTATAAAAGCCTGATACAAACCATCAACCAATACCATTACCATCCCGGTTTAAGCGAAGACGACGCAATACAGCGCGAACACCAGTATCTGCGCCGTATTAGCAATGATTGTGGCAGTTTGGAATGGTTATCACAGATGGAGTTGGAGGATGGCCACAGCCCGGTGTTACAACTTGATGCAGTGTATACCCCGCAACGAGTGGTTGAACGCGAGCATTTTGAACATGTTGAGGAATTGCAGCCCAAACATTCAGGCCGCGAGCCACGTCAGTTATCCGCTGTGGAGTTGTTGAACCGTGAGCAGCGCCTGGTCTTGAGTGGTGCGGCTGGCAGCGGTAAATCGGCATTGATTAATTATCTGTTGTTGTGCATGGCTGGTGAAGTGCTGGGCAAGCCAACACTGAATCTGAACGCGTTAACCGAACCCATGCCCGATGAAGATGGTGATGCGCAGCAGCAAGCTCAGCGCTGGGATCATGGCTTTCTGATACCACTACGGGTGATTTTGCGGGATTTTGCAACCTCAGAACAATTTCCGACCACAGATGAGCAAGGCGATGCCTGCCATATGTTGAATTTTATCGAAGCAGAACTCAAACATTGGTGTTGTGAAGACTATTTCCCGGTTCTAAGAGGGCGTTTAACGCAAGGCAAGGTGTTACTGTTGTTCGATGGTCTGGATGAAGTGCCATTGGCCCACCAGCGTCGTGAGAAACTGATTGCCTGTATTCACGGCATGGTCAACAGCTATAGCGATGCCCAGTGTACTTGTCGAGTATTGGTGACCTGTCGTCCGTATGCTTACCAGCAGCAACACTGGCAGCTGGCGCGCTTTGCAGATGGCACTCTGGCTGAGTTTCACAATGGGCAAATTCGCTGGTTTGTGGAGCGCTGGTATCAACAACCACTGGGCTTGAAACAAGAGCAGGCCGAACAGCGCCGTGACAAGTTTATCAACAGCGTGTTGCAGCGTGATTCGTTGCGTGATTTGGTCAAAAGACCGTTATTGCTCAGTTTGTGTGCTTATTTACACGCACGTCAGCATGAACTGCCGGAGCGCCGTGCCGAGTTATACCTTTTGCGCTCAAGACTACCCCATTTCTAGCACACCATTATTTGCGAATGGCGTCGTTGCAAAACCTTCCAATAGCCTGCTATTGCTGCGTTTTTGCGCCTAGCCCTTCACAAAAACTGTCGCACTCTAAATGGGGTATTCTTGAGCGCGAAAGGTATATACCAGGAATTATTGCGACTATTGGTGAATAAATGGGAAAAAGCCCGATATCAGGTCAAGGATCAGGACGAAGCCGATAAGATCGCGCAATATGGTTTGGCTGATTTTTTGAATATCAAGCAAGATGATTTACACCGTATCCTCAAATTTCTGGCTTTTGATGCGCAGTCCCGTCAGCCTGATACCAGTGGAACTGCCGATATTCCCGCCAGCTTGCTGATCAGTGAGTTGGAGTTTGTTGCACGGATTGACACCAACAAAAAAGAACTGCCTGGACAACTGCGTGAATATTTGCGTGACCGGGTGGGTATTCTTAATCTGCGGGGTGCTGATGACGGTCCTGATGCCGTCTACAGCTTTCCGCATCGCAGTTTTCAGGAATATCTGGCGGCAGCGTATTTTCCGCTTGGTGGTTCCAGACTGTACAAATTACTCCGCGCTAGTTTGCCAGATGATATTCAGTTACAGCCTCGTCGTTGGTGGCAATGGATGGCTGTGTTGGCTTCCCGCGACCCGCAACGCTGGCGAGAAGTGGCCTTGTTGCTGGCGGCGATCACTGTACCCAAAGATCCTGAGCGAGCGAGGGATTTGGTGGAAGCCTTGGTTAAGCAAGGCAATCAATCACCATCTGGCTTGTCAGCCCGACATTGGGGTTTACGTCTGGCTGCTGAAATACTGGTTGAAAACAGTGATTACTTGCTTGAGGTAGTGGAAGACTCTGAAGATGCAGAATGGGTTGAATTAATTACTCTATTGCCTGAGTTGTTAACCAGCTCAGTGCTGCCAACAAAAGAACGTGTAGCTGTCGGCAGAGCATTGGCTCGATTGGGCGATCCACGATCCGAACTAATGAACGTGGACACCATGCCATTCTGCCTGATACCCAAAGGATGCTTCTGGATGGGCGCTTCTGAGTCGGATGATGAAGCTGGAGATAGAGAAAAACCCGGCACAGAATACAATATTGATTATGACTACTGGCTGGCGCGTTATCCAGTGACAGTGGCGCAATTTCGACAGTTTGTCGAACAAAGCGACTATAAGCCCAGTGATGATGACAGTTTGAAGGGAGTTAGCAACGAGCCTGTGGTCAGGATTTCCTGGCATGAGGCAATGGCTTTTTGTGATTGGTTGCAGAACCGCTGGCAGGCTGAAGGTTGGTTGCCTGCCGGTTTGAGGGTTACATTACCCAATGAACCGGAATGGGAAAAAGCGGCTCGCAGCGCTAAATGGATTCCTGAAACCAGCCTGCAAACCTGTATTTCCGAGCTGAGCGTAACTGACCCAACATTAATCGCAAAGCAACAAAAAAACCCGCATCCACAACGACTTTATCCCTGGGGCGATACCATTGATGAAGAACGCTGTAATTTTACTATGACTATCGGACAAACTTCAACACCGGGTGCGTACCCGGCCGGTTGCAGTCCTTATGGATGCGAGGACATGAGTGGCAATGTCTGGGAATGGACCCGCAGTCAGTTTCACGATTACCCCTATCCACTTGTTTTTTCACAAGACTGGTGGAAGCGAGAATCGTTGGATGATGCAGCGTCTCGTGTGTTGCGCGGCGGCTCGTTCAACAACAATCAGAACAACGTGCGTGTGTCGTATCGCAACAACAATCACCCAGGCAACCGCAACAACAACATCGGTTTTCGGGTGTGTTTGTCCACATTGGCCGCCGGAATTGCATTGCAGTCAAGACTGTTGTGCCGAGGCTAATGGCGGGGATATTTCCTGGCCGCGTTTTAAAAAACCGGGCAAATAGCGACCACCCCATGCCCTGCTGGCCTGGCATGGGGTTTTTATACTCAGCGTAAGTCAGGTTAGCGCAGCGTAACCTAACAAAAAGCGTAACTACTTCCCCCTAAATAAACGAAAAAAACACTTGACAGCTTTTTAGCGAGAAAAAAGCGTTTTTCTTGCGCCAGTCTAAAATTTGCGCAGAGGGCGTGCTGGATGAG
>JAHZJL010000072.1 GCA_022600935.1 Gammaproteobacteria bacterium | reverse complement strand
GTATCAATTGAACTCCATCTGCTGTAGTTGATCTGAAGAAATTTTTCCATCAAACCCCATAATAAATGAAGTGTTTGTATAGTTATCAAAAGTGCTATGTGTTCCTAAATGTAGGATACTATAGTAGGATTTTGAAAACTCTTTTTTCAATGTTTGGAATGTAAAGCTTTCATCTTGTAAATCCCTGGTTATAAAATGGTCTCTTAAATAAGAGATCTCCAATGGAACATATGGCAATGCCGGACTATCTTTAATTGATCCAGATAAACCAGCTGCCAGTACTCTGATTTTTGTCTTATCCATCGACTTTGGCTTGAGTATTTTCATCCCGGGTGTTGTGGCAATGGCAAATTCTTCAATCAGAAAATTGTGTCCATTATGAAGCGCCGCCATAGGAATTGTCAGCAAAGGTCCATCTGGAACAATAACCAGAGTATCTATGTTGTTTTCTTTCAGATCTTCTTCTATCGGCTTGATTAACCAGTTATAAAGGGATTGAGCATGTGGCAGGTATTCACGTGTTGTTTTATTTTCAAGTGTTAATCTAAAATTCTGTACCTCTCCTGAAAATTTTTCCTTATTGACCAGAATTTTGTAACGCTTAATTATCTTATTTACACTAACAAGAATTTCTGTTCTATCCTGGAGTAAAATTGGGTAAATAATCGCTGTGTGTTCAGATATCTCTTCAATTGGAATTTCACTGGCCTGTAATCTCGTAACGCAATCATCTTTTAAGTAATTTTCAAGTTGAACAACTTTTAACTGTTCAATGGTATCGCGTGCCAAACGATATTTCTCCTGAATTTTCTCTTCATCGTTTGTTGTTTCGCTGGAACGTAATAACAAATCTGCAAGTTCCAAATAAAAGCGCTCGATTTTACGCTCAAACTGTTGTCGGGGATGGTTCTGTGAGCTAAATGATTGACGAATTTGTTGTAGTATTGAAGCAGCTTCTTGATATGCTGCAATTGCTTTTTGTAATTGACCTGTATTGTTGAAGATTCTTCCTTTTTGCCAATACCACTGATAGCGAATGTCAGGGGCATGTATGTTATCAAGCAGTGTGATGGCCTGATTGGTTAATTGTAATCCCTCGGATATACGATTTTCCTTTAAATACAATTGCCCCATATAACCTTTTGCATAAGACTGTAAGCGATAGTCTTTATGTTTTTTACTGATTTTTTCAGCATACTTGTACGATTGATAACTCATTGTTCGCCAACGCGGAACATCTCTATCTGCAGTTTCTGAAAGAGTTTGCGCCAGTCGTCCAACTCGCAGTAACTGCATGGCTTTATGATATGTGTCGGTCGTTTTCTTGATATGTTTTAATGCAGAGTCAATATGTTTTCCGGTTTTATGATTCGTTTCATTCAATAGATTTAGTTTTGCAAGATTTGAATGACTTTGACTTGCAACGTGAAAATTATCCGTTTGTTCAGCCAGCTCTACACTAGTTATAAATTCCTCTCTGGCCTTGGCAGGACAACTTGTTTCCATATGTATAATCCCAAGATTATTCAAAATTGATGCTTTTAATGATGGCGACTTGATTGTTTCTGTATGATGAAGTGTTTTGTATAGATAGTCAGTTGCCTTTGAATAATCGCTTTTTTGCATATACGCATTGACTATTTGGCTCAAAACAATGCCTGTTTTGTCATTGAGTTCGAATTGCTCGATCAATTCCAAGGCTTTTTGAAGAGTAGTGATTGACTTGTCTAAATCACCATTAGCTCGATATGCATCAGAGAGATCTACTAACGTTGTAAGCTGTGATTCAACTGAACCAGAAGTTTTATATTGCTTGAGGTGTTTTGAAGGCAATAATTCACCTCGCTGTAAAGCGGCGAAGCCATCAATCTCCTCGTTTTCATGATGTAATGTAGAAAACTCAAATTGACTGTCACTGGCAACACATCCTGTTAGATGCACACAAAGGATTGCGAAAATTAAACTCAGCCTGATTAACATCAGAACTTGTTCAGCACATTTTGGTTGTATATGGCTTGCAAGGAGCAAAATTGAATCCTTCCTCAATTGATCAGGAAAAGTGCATTAACACGTTCTTTTGTAAACTTATTTTGAAAAAATTTAGTTTTATTCGCTTTTTATCTCTCAATCGATTTTAACAACACTGTCACACTTGGCAAACCTATATTGGTTTTTGTAAGGTAGATATCGTCTATGTAAAATATTGTTTAAGACCCATGACCCTAGAATATTAGTGTTATCGATTATAAAATTTAATCTGATTTACCCCTATTTGTATAAGCATTCTCGAAACAATCATATTAAGTCAATACAATATAGAACCAATTCAATGGCAGATTCGTAATTGCAAACAACCTTAGACAGTCTTTTTTAGTATTTATGAGTTATCCAATCCCACAATTGCGACTATTGCTTTTTGAACTGCTTATACTCGACAGGAATGAAACTGGAGAAGTTGTGTAGGAATTTTTTAAAATACATGAGTTTGTTTCACACAAATTGAGGATTTTTATTCTTCACACCAATTTCATATGAATATCACAATCACTTCAAACTAAACCCATTTCTGTTTTATAAACTTTTCTTCACGGTGGTGGTGATCACTGCCAGGGTGTCTGGGTGTCATGCGCTATGGAGAAAGTGTTATGTTCAGGAAAAATAATCAATGGTTTGGGGTTGTCGTCTTTTTAATGGCGGTTTTGTTGTTGAGTTCTGGTTTGGCGATTGCTGGGGAGCAGGATAAAACCTTGTCGCCTTATTTTCAGGTGATCGGTGAAGCGAACAATGAAAACGAAATATTGCCGTTACAGCAGACAGCGGCTGAGGTGGTTATTGCCGGTGTGATTGCCGATGTGAAAGTTCGCCAGGTGTATCAGAATCGTGGTGTGAATCCAATCGAGGCTGTGTATGTGTTTCCCGGTTCCACCAGGGCGGCTGTATACGGGATGCAAATGACCATTGGCGAGCGTGTTGTTGTCGCAAAAGTCAAGGAACGCCAGGCTGCCAGGGTTGCTTATACGCAAGCCAGGCAAGCCGGTAAACGTGCTTCTCTGCTGGAGCAGCAACGAGCTAATGTATTTCAGATGAATGTCGCCAATATCATGCCGGGCGATCAGATTGTCGTTGAATTGTCGTATACGGAATTACTGATTCCCGAGCAAGGTGTGTATGAATTTGTGTATCCGGAAGTAGTCGGGCCGCGTTATTCGGAAACACCAGTTGAATCAGCGGCAGATACTGAACAGTGGATCGCCAACCCGTATTTGCAGGAAGGTGAAGCGGTTCCTTACGGGTTTGATATCAAGACAACAATTGCAGCCGGTTTACCGATTCAGGCGTTGATGTCGCCATCGCATCAAGTCGACGTGCACTACGATGAGCAAGGCAGTGCGCTGATTCAGTTGCAGCCGGGCAGTACCAATAGTGGTGATCGCGATTACATTCTGCGTTATCAATTACGCGGCAAGCAAATCGAAAGCGGTTTGTTACTGTATGAGGGCGAGCAGGAAAATTTCTTTCTGATGATGTCGCAACCGCCACAGCGCGTCAAGCCGGAACAGATTCCGTCGCGTGAGTATATTTTTATAGTTGATGTCTCTGGTTCCATGCATGGTTTTCCTCTGAATACCAGCAAGCGATTGATGAGGTCGCTATTGCGCGATTTGCGCCCTAACGATTCGTTCAATATTCTGTTTTTCTCGGGTGGTTCCAAAATGCTTGCACAACAATCGCTGCTGGTCACACCAGCTAATATCGAACGTGCGATTGCAATGATGGAAAGTCAGCGTGGCGGTGGTGGTACGCGTTTATTACCGGCATTGCAAAAAGCCATGACCATTCCTGCCCCGGAAACAACATCGCGCAGTTTTGTGGTGGTGACAGATGGATATGTTTCAGTCGAGAAGGAGGCGTTTGACTATGTGCGGGATCACCTTAACCAGGCCAACTTTTTCGCATTCGGCATCGGCTCCAGCGTTAACCGGTTTTTGATCGAGGGTCTGGCGCGATCAGGACGTGGTGAACCATTTGTGATGACTTCACCAGATCAAGCGCCGAAAATTGCCAAACGCTTCAGAGACTATATTGAGTCACCGTTGTTAACCGGAATCAGTCTCGAATTTAATGATTTTGAAGTCTATGATGTCGAGCCGCAAAAAGTACCCGACTTGTTCGCTGAGCGACCGCTTGTGGTTTATGGTAAATGGCGAGGTCAGGCACAAGGCACAATCAAAATTCACGGCCATACAGGTACTGATAGCTATTCTGAATCAATCGATGTCAGCACCGCGTTGAATGACGATACCAATCAGGCACTGCGTTATCTGTGGGCCAGGCAGCGAATTGCCGAACTGGGAGATTACCAGCGTTTACAGCCTGATTCCGAGCAAAAAGCTGAAATCACCACACTGGGTTTAAGCTACAATTTGTTGACAGCGTACACCTCGTTTATCGCAATCGATCAGCAGATCGCCAATACCAGCGGGTCAACAAAATCCGTCAAACAACCATTGCCATTGCCCAAAGGTGTGTCCAATCTGGCAGTTGGAGGCGTGGTGCCGACCACTCCGGAGCCGGGTTTGCTGAGTCTGCTCGCAGTCATGCTGATTGCCCTGATTGCTTTGCGCTTGTCGGGGATCAAGTATTCGGGTTCCATTTCGAAACTCAAGCGTTAAGGTGAAAGCAATGGTATCGCCAAAACTGTTTGTTGCCGGCCAGTTGCTCGTGTTCTGGCCGGTTTGGGGATGGTATGTGCGCCGTATGCTCGATGGTTCGGATGAACCCTGGGGTGTGCTGGCTCTGGTCACAGTTCTGCTGTTGTTATGCAAACGTGGTCGCTGGGCTGTTCCCAGCCGAGTCGCAATCATCAGCAGTTGTCTGGTCATGATTGTTTATACTGTCGGTTATGACAGACTGCCCGATCTGATTCGCGCCATACTTGCCGTTCTGGCGCTTGCGTTTATACTCGGTTCCATGTGTTACCAACGCATGCTGCATGCTAGTCTGGCCGGGTTATTACTGGTCTCGCTACCCTTGATTGCATCGTTGCAGTTTTACGGTGGATACCCGATTCGCCTGCTGACTGCATTTATTTCCGCGCAACTGCTTAATCTGTTCGGACTGGAAGTGATTCCCAGAGGCACATTGTTATACTGGATGGGGGAAGTGATTGCTGTCGATGCACCGTGTGCCGGAATCAAGATGTTATGGACCGGGTTGTATCTTAATTTTACCCTGGCATTGTGGCGCAATTTAACGTTGTTAACGACCTGGGTTTGTACCAGCATGACCATGATGGCAGTGTTTGTCGGCAATGTGGTACGAGCGACTGTGTTGTTTTTCACTGAAAGCGGGATTGTCGAAGCACCCCCAATTGCGCATCAAGCTATCGGCTTGCTTGTTTTCAGCTTGATAGTCATCTGGATTTTGACTATTCACCGTTATCAACCGGGAGCAAAACCATGCGTTACGGGATAGTGATATTCATCCAGGTTTGTGCTGCACTTGTGCCTGTAACCGGGCAGCACAGTATTCCTAAGCAAACCGTCAAACAACCTGACTGGCCAACCCGGTTTCATGATATTCCGATTATTCGACTGGATTTGTCTGATCAAGAGCGTGGCTTTACCCTCAACTTTCCGGGACAGATTGCGCGATTCACTGATGGCAGTCGCGAAATCATTATGCGTTATATTCAACATCCGACCAGACAGTTGCATCCTGCAGCTGACTGTTTACGCGGCTCTGGCTATACAGTCGAGCCGCAACCGATCAGCAGAGATCGTGATCATGGGTTATGGGGTTGCGTACTGGCACGCGATGGTGACAAAACCTTGCGGGTCTGTGAGCGTATCCATGATCGATACGGGAATAGTTGGTACGATGTGTCGAGCTGGTACTGGTCGGCGATGCTGCATAATGATAATGGTCCATGGACAGCGGTGACAGTTGCGGAACAGGTCATCTAACCGGATTGCGAACTGTTGCTGTACGCTATAACCCCAGGCGTTTGCGTTTGCGCCAGAATGTCGCGCGACTCATGCCGAGTTCTGCTGCGGCACGGTTGATATTGCCTTGATGTTGTTGCAAGGCAGATCTGATGAGCTGGGCTTCATCCAGAGTTTGAGTGTCTGGTGAAGCGGTGTCATTGATAGGTTGCGTGTCAGGTGATGATTCCGGTTCATGGAATTCCGGCGGCAAATCGCGCATGGTCAAGGTATCGCTACGTCCAACCGCAAACGCATACTCGATAACATTTTGTAATTCACGAATATTGCCTGGCCAGTGGTATTGATCCAGCAAATGCATGACATCGGGATTAATCTGGTTGATCTGGCGAAGCCCGGTTTGGTTATGCTGAGTGATGAAATGCCATAACAGCAATTCGATATCTTCGCGACGCTCACGCAGAGGCGGCAGAAAAATTGGCACCACCCGCAACCGATACATTAAGTCCTCACGAAAACGACCCGCTTTGACTTCCTCGCGCAAGGATCGATGCGTTGCTGCGATTATCCGCACATTCACGTGGACTGACTGATGGCCGCCAACCGGAGTCAGGCTGCGCTCCTGTAAAAAACGCAGCAGTTTGGCTTGCAGCTCCAGCGGCAGCTCGGCGATTTCATCCAGAAATACCGTGCCATGATCGGCACTGCGCAACAACCCGGGGTGATCCTTGATTGCGCCGGTAAAGGCACCGCGCACATGGCCGAATAATTCACTTTCCAGCAGAGTGGTCGATAATGTCGCACAATTGATCGCCATAAACGGCCCTTGATGGCGCTGGCTGAGCGTGTGCAGAGCATGAGCCACCAACTCTTTACCGGTGCCGCTTTCGCCTCTGACCAGAACTGTCGCTTCGGTCTGTGCGGTATTGCGAATCACCTGAAAGACTTGTTGCATGAGCTCGGAGCGACTTAATATGCCAAAAAAATCCTGATCATTTTCAGTTGTTTGAGGCGAGTCGGTCAGGTGGCTTTGATGCTGACCTGAGACTGCAATCAACATCTCTATACCGCCAGCAAATTCCCCTGACTCTGAGCGAAAAGATTGCGCAAACTTTCTGACTTGAACAGCTCGACCATCATCGCGGTAAAGCCTAAGTGGTTCCGAGCGAATTGTTCCCTGTGTTTTCAAACCACAGGATTTCATGCACTCAGCGCAGCGATTGGCTGTGAGACAATGTTGACCGAGTATTTCCGCCTGGTTAAAACCAAGTAAATGTTGCGCTGCCTGATTCCAGAAGATGATCTGCTGATTAGCATTGACTGCGAAAACCGCAACATCAGGAAACAACTGGCAAAGACTGTCAATTGCCTGGTCAATATTCAACCCGGCTAACCATTGATTCAAATGATCAAATGTTTCATATGGGTGTTTCACGTGTTTCATTTTTATGTGTTTATTTGTTTCACCTGAAACAAATCATGAAACAATTCTACTCTTTGGTAGAATTTGGTGCATTAACTATTCGATTTAACAGTGTAATTAAGATGGCATGAGACGTGCTTAAATATAAAAGCAAAGAGATCAAATAATACACATCTGGAGGAATACCATGTTATTTAAACAACTGTTTGATGAAGACACCTGGACGTATACCTATCTGATAGCTGATCCATCCACCAAAGACGCTGTGTTTATCGACCCGGTCAACAGCCATATCGATGATTACATGGCATTATTGGAACAACATCAGCTTACACTCAAATATTCCCTGGAAACCCATGTCCATGCCGATCACATCACAGCAAGCGGCATGTTGCGTCAGCGTACCGGAGCGCAGACCGCTGTTGGACAGGCCTGTGGCGCTGAAATGGCGGATTTACAACTCACCGGCGGGGAAACCCTGGGATTTGGCAAGAACGAAGTCATCACCGTGATCAGTACTCCCGGGCATACTCCGGGCAGCATGTCATTCCTGTGGCGCGACCGGGTGTTTACCGGAGACGCCTTGTTTATTGAAGGATGTGGACGTACTGATTTCCAGGGAGGAAATCCTGGCGATCTTTATGAGTCTATTACCGGCAAATTATTCAAATTACCGGACGAAACTCTGGTTTACCCTGGACATGATTACAACGGGCGCTATGTCAGCTCGATCGCTCAGGAAAAGAACCGCAACCCGAGACTGGCAGGCAAAACCCGCGATGAATTCATCGAAATTATGAATCAACTGAATCTGCCTGCACCGCGCCTGATTGAACAATCAGTGCCTGCTAACCGTTTGTGTGGACTGACTGACGAAGAATGGCAGGAAGCTGCCACACCTCGAACCGACCAGACAGCAGGCCAGGACAATAACACAGCGACGTGTGCGGCAACTGTATCCATAACAGGACAGCAATTGGTCACTGAGGCGAAAAGAGAAATTACCGAAATTGATGTGATTGCTGCCAGACAAAAACTGAACGCCGGACCAATAAATATCCTCGATGTTCGAGAACCGCATGAATTTGAGGCAGGAGCAATTGATGGCGCAATTAATATTCCTCGAGGATTGCTTGAATTCAAAATCGGCACATTCGACCAACTCAGCGATAAAACTGCACCGCTACTGGTGTATTGCCGGACTGGCGGGCGCTCTGCACTGGCAACACGCAGCCTGCAACAATTAGGATATACCAATGTGCTTTCTATGGCTGGCGGTTATGATGCCTGGACTCATCAATAGGATAGCCCTGTCTCCTGATGTTCAATACCTGGGATTGTTAACTCGGTGCATGAGGAAAGTCCCAAATTTATGAATTCAAAGCTTGCCTTGCTCAACTCCAGCTATTGCCAAAAACTGAGACAATGGCTGCCGGTATGTTCCTGGCTTCGTGGTTATACACGCAAAGATTTTGGCAGTGATTGTTTTGCCGGGTTGATTACCGCAATCCTGCTGGTACCACAGGGAGTCGCATATGCAATGCTGGCCGGTTTACCGGCGCAAGTCGGTTTGTATGCCAGCATACTGCCACCACTGGTTTATGTGCTGACTGGAACCAGCCGCACGATGTCGGTGGGGCCGGTATCGATTGCCGCGATCATGATCGCCGCAGCGTTGTCTGCTCCCGATGTTGCCAGACTCGGTGACCCGCTCGGCAGTGCCATCATCCTGGCCGCTGAAAGCGGTTTGATTTTGTTGCTGATGGCGTTGTTCAGAATGGGTACGCTGGTTAACTTTATCAGCCATCCGGTGTTGACCGGCTTTACCAGCGGTGCTGCATTGCTCATTGTCGGCAGTCAGATACCAGCTTTGCTGGGTCTTCCGAAATTACACTGTGGATTCGACTGGTCGTGCTACACAAACAGTATTGCCGGATTCAATCCGCTGACAACACTGATTGGTATTGCAAGTCTGATCTCTCTGGTATTGTTTGACAAACCATTAAACAGACTGCTGACTGGACTGGGGCTGAAACAGACCTGGATAACAGGTCTGTGTAAAACCGGGCCAATCTGCGTTGTGGTGATTGGCTCTGTATATGTGATGTTGAGCGGTCACCAACATCAACTTGCCACTGTTGGCGCAATTCCTGCCGGACTGCCGGCGCTCAAGCTACCACCAACTCATTTTGAAAACTGGCGGTTATTATTTCCATCTGCTTTTTTTATCGCGTTAATCGCTTATGTGGAAAGTGTTGCGATAGCCAAAGTGACTGCACGTTTCCGTAAACAACGCATTGATCCTAATCAGGAATTGATTGCCTTGTCGGGCTCCAATCTGATGGCTGCATTGAGTGGAGGAATGCCGGTAGCCGGGGGATTCAGTCGCACCATGGTCAATTTCAACGCCGGCGCTGTTACTCAAATCGCCATGTTGATTGCAGCACTGTTACTGGCTGTCGTAGTGACCTTGTTTACTGACGGTTTTGCACATATTCTGAAAACCTCGCTTGCAGCCATTATCCTGGTCGCCATAACACCGTTGATCAAATTGCGCTCAATACTGCAGGTCTGGCAATTTGATAAAGCTGATGCCATCGCTGAAATCAGCACATTTGGCGGAGTCTTGTTATTTGGCATCGAGCAGGGACTGGGAATTGGCATAGCCGTGACTTTGCTGGGTTATCTGTGGCGCACCAGTCAACCGCATATTGCCGTTGTGGGTGAAATTCCCGAAACCCAGCATTTCCGTAATATCAAGCGTCACCAGGTTGAAACCTGGCCGAACTTGTTACTGATCCGAGTCGATGAAAACATGACGTTCGCCAACGCCGGTTATCTGGAGGATTTTGTTGACTGTGAAATTGAGCAATATCCGTATTTGCAACATGTAGTGTTGATTTTTACCTCGGTCAGTTATATCGATTCAACAGCACTGGAAACTTTAGAGAACCTGATCGACAGTCTCGCAAAAAACCGCATTACACTGCATTTTGCTGAAGTTAAAGGACCTGTGATGGATCGCTTGCAAGCCACGCTGCTATTATCAAAACTGCAACCCGGTCAGGTGTTTTTTACTACTCATGAAGCAGCGCAAGCGTTATCTCAAAGAGAGCCAGTTAAACCTGAAATAGAGTAGCTCGATTATGCGTTGATATGTCGCAAAGGCTAAAACAGACTGCTGAACAGATAAAATGTAATCGCCGAGAGCAGCCCCGCTGCAGGCAATGTAATGACCCAGGCCAGACCGATCGGCTTCATTAAATTCCAGTTGGTATTGTGATTGACCATGCCCACACCGAGTACAGCACCAATCAGGATATGGGTGCTGGACACCGGCAGTCCCAGTAAAGAGGCACACATGACAACCGAAGCCGCGCTCAGCTCGGCGGAAAAACCGGATGCCGGATGCATTACAGTGAGATTATGACCGACTGTTCTGATCACGTCCTTGCCGATAAACCAGAGTCCAGCGATCATGGCGATACCAAACGTGACCATGGCAATCGTAGGAACAGCCGCCGCTGTGTTGATCTGGCCGTTTCGCAAGACATCGAGAATTGCGGCAAACGGGCCGATTGCATTGGCAATATCATTGGAACCGTGACTGAATGCAAACCCTGAAGCGGTAAAGACCTGCATCCAGCTGAACATCAGAAAAGTCGACTTCTCCAGGTCTTTTGATTTCAGTGTTTTGGCAAAAATAAATGTCGCCATCCAGATACTAGCACCCAGCATCCCCATAATCAGAAAATTATGCATGGTTGTCAGGCCCAGTTCCATGTGTTTCAAGCCTTTGAATAACAACATGGCGGCAATCACCATAGTACCCAGAGCGGCAATCAGGGGAACCCAGTTTTCCAAAGCACGGGTTGCATGTATCGTGCGTTTTTTCTGTTCCAGTTCATGGATTTTTTTATAAAACTCGGACTCCAGGTCATCCGGGTCGTAATTCGGGTCGCTGATAATCAAGGCATCTCTGGCTATCGCATTGGTATAGGCAGTCTGTTGAATTTCAGCCAGGCGTTCAAAGGCTGTTTTGTGATCCTCGATATGCTGTTTTCTCTCAAGATGAATGGCTTCAATAAGCTTGCTGGCTGCTTCATTAAAGCTCAAAACATGCTTCTTGATCTGGTAAAACAACAGGTATGAAACCAGTCCGCCCAGCATCGGTGACAACACCCAGGAAAACACGATCGTGCCGATTTTGTCCCACTTGACCAGGGATAGCCCGGTTTCCGTTCCGCCAATTAATAAACCGAGCATTAAGGAACTGCCAACAATTCCACCGACAATGGAATGAGTGGTGGATACCGGCCAGCCACGTCGAGTAGCAAATAACAACCAGATTGCGCCTGCCAGCAGGGCTGACATCATGATATACACAAACTGCATGGGTTCGATGCTGATCCGGGATAGATCGACAATGCCTTTGCGTATGGTTTTGGTGACTTCACCACCAGCGATAATAGCACCGCTGACTTCGAAAATTGCAGCGACAATCAAGGCCTGTCTGATGGTCAATGTACCAGCCCCGACACTGGTGCCGAATGAATTGGCGACATCGTTTCCGCCGATGTTGAACGCCATGAATATTCCGAACAAGGTTGCCAGAGTCAGCAACAGCACATGCTGGTGGTTGGTATAGTCAATCGCCCAGTATAAAAAACAGGCGGACATACCAATCAGCAAAGTGACAAACAATGCACTCAGTTTGGAGATGCTAGCAAACAGCGGTTTTGAAAGCATGGACTCTTTGACTGACATGGAACATCTCGTTAGTTGTTATTGTTGTCACGCGTCTCCAATCATCGCAAACTGACTTTCCGGGTGTTGTAATAAAGTCAGTCAATTATCAATTGTTACATATAGGGGCGATACAGAGAATTTTAATTTTGCCAAAGATTGCATGTAAGTTCAGGCCTTGTATAGTGGCGCTAATCCGGTTTCCTGTGATTTGAGCTGGTCGTTTGGATAACCACGATTTGCTTTGAACGTTTCCCACAATTGATGGCCATCCCAGGGTATTGAAGACGCATTGTACAAAGCTTGCTGCAATCCCTCAATATCTGTCTGTAATTCAGGTATGCGTCTGCCGATCTCTGAGAGATTGACTGGAGGATTATCTGCCCAGCGTAATTTTGCCCATCCCAGAATTGCATCTCTGGTTTCCGTTTTCAAATTGTTCAAACAAGCGTTTTTCAAAGCTTTTTCAACTTTGCCGCGTTGCTGCCAATTGACATCCAGCACAGAAGCGTCGGTTTGATCAGCTCTTCGGCGTTGATAAAACACAATATAGATGAGCAACATCAGAGTGATTAACCAACACAGTCCGAATCCCAGTGCTAACCATTGCCAGAAGCTGTTGCCGGCTTGTTGAGTCAGAGAGTCTGAATCTGATTCATTCAATAAATCATGCTGATCGGTCATTGATGGCAGCTTATCAGAAGGCGTTGCTGTGGTTTTGGTAGATGCACTGACGACGACACTGGATGCCGGTATTCTGGCAATCTCCATGCGGTCAGTTTGTATATTCCACCATGGCAGTTCAATCGCGGGCAGCTCGACAGTTCCTGGTTTTCCTGGTATCAAGGCGTTTTTTTCTTCACGGCGGCTGATTACACCATCCGGCGATCCTGCTTGTGTCAATACAGGCTGGTCAGGATAAACCTTGATATCGGCTGAATTCAGCAGGGATTCCTCCAGTGCTGACAGGGATGGCAGCTGGCTTTTCAGCAAACCTTGTGCCTGAATTGCTATTGTCTGTGTCAGTGGTTCGCCAACTCTTGCATGTGTGAGCTTATCCGACCAGGATTGGGTCAATTCCAACGAATTTGCTGGTAGCCAGTGCTTACCAGTGAATGACTGCGGGATTGGCCTGACTGTCAATGCTAATGGGTCAGATACAAAACGCTCGGTGCGGGTAATATTGCGCCCAAAAAAGCCACCACTGCTTCGTCCGGTAATAATTTGTGCATCAAGACGAATTGGAGCAATCTCGAGAGTACCGCTGCGTTGTGGAAATATTGTGTAACGGCGCTCGAAGACTTCATAGTGATAATTGCCACGCTTGATTCGATATTTGCTGTCTTTTTGCAACGGTTCGATCACTGCATCGCTCAATTCAGGTTCTGAAAGACTGGCATGTGCCAGTCCGACTCTGTGATACACGCGAACTGTAAAAATGACCTGGGATTGAACATAAGGGTCTTTGGGTGACGCTTCCACTTCCAGAAACACATTGCTGGATTCCAGCTGGTCGTCGCCATCAGATTTCTCAGTGACCCGTAAAATAGACGCCGGACTACTCTCCGAACCAAAATCGATGGATGGAATAACCAAAGCCCCTGTGGTTTTTGGCATCACTGTCACAGTCCAGTGGTTACTGCGGCTGATACTGCCGTTGACAATAGATACCTGGCTATTGGAACCCTGACTGAGAATTTCGAAATTAGTTTGCAATGGAGAAAAATCCGGTTCGCCATCGGAGTCGCCATCGACATTGAATGTAATATCGACTGATTCATTGATCTGTACAGGATTTCGACTGACCTCAACGGTAATCTCAGCAGCATAAAGCGCGCCGATACTGAATAACTGCATCGCTATCAGCAACACAATCCGTGTCAAAAAATTACTGGGTAATCGATTTATAGATCTTGTCATGGCAAGTTCGGTTAACGGTTTGGTCTGTTTTTCAATTTGTTATTTCGCTTGTACTGGTAGAGAAACTTGCGCCTCAGCAATCCACCAGGATCATCCGGAATCCGCCGCATCCATTGTTCAGTGGCCTGGTCCACTTCATCCAGCGGCTGGTTTTGCGGGTTGTATTGTTTACTCTGTACCTGCTCTTCCTCAGGCAGTTGTTCATGCTCTTCTTCAAACAAATCAGGTTTGGATTGCCCGAACTGGTCCTGATCGGAAGTCTCATCCTGTTCTTGCTCATCGGATTGCATCTGCTGTTGTTGATTTTGATCTGCAGATTCATCCGTGTCAGACTCAGACTGTTGTTGATCAGGTTGTGCCTGTTGTTGTGATTCATCGTTTTTCTGGTCCGAGTCGGTTTGATGCTGATTATCCTGTTGCTGGGTTTGTGACTGCTGTTGATCGTTATTTTGCTGGCCCTGCTGCTGATTGTCCGATTGTTGTGATTGCTGATCCTGATTATCTTGCTGGTTGTCCTGGTTTTGCTGTTGCTGCTGTTTTAAGGCTTGTTCCACGATGTCTTTGTTATGTCGGGCATCCTGGTGATCCGGGTTAATCTCAAGCACTTTCTGGTAACTGGCAAGAGCATCCTGCAGCTTCTGTTGTTGTGCTTGTGCATTGCCCAGATTGTATAGGTTTTCCGCTGATGCAGGTAAATCCTGCAAAATGCTGGCAGCCTGATCAAATTGACCGGCCCGGTAAAGAGCGGCTGCTTTCCATTGTGGGGACTGATACAATTGTGCTGCTTGATCAAAGCGTTGATCATCAAAAGCGGATTGCGCGCGTTGATTGGAATTGCGCCATAAACTATCCCAGCTCAGGGCAAGACTGTCCGGGCTGAAAATGATGAGGCTGATGACAACAACAGCAATCGAGCCATGCCTGAATGCCAAAGCTGCAATCGGGATCAACAACAAAACCAGCCAGGGCCCCTGGTCTTTCCACAAACTGATTTCTGAAACTGATTGTTTGCTGATATCTGATTGTGAAGATAATTCAATCGCTTTGGTTAATTGTTCAATATCACTATTGTCGGATATCATCAACCGATACAGTCCATTCCCGGAAGCAGCCATTTTGTTTAAAATCGCCTGATTCAGTTTGGGGATCAGAATACTGCCATCGGCATCCTTGACAAATCCACCAGCCTGGGCAATCGGTGCGCCGTCTTCAGTCCCGACTCCCAGCACAAACAAATGATGTTTCTTTTCATTCAGGTATGTCGCGGCTTCAATAGAGTTACTTTGACTGTCACCGCCATCGGTGATCAGCAACACCTGACCTTTCTGGACACCGGCCTGGATAAATAATTCGTTGGCCAATTCCATGGCTGCTCTGGTGTCATTACCCTGTGCCGGCATCAAATTCGGCTCCAGCACGCTGAGTTGATGAATAATGGTATCAACATCATTGGTTAAAGGAGTGACCACAAACGCATCACCAGCGAATGTGATCAGCGCGGTTTGTCCATCGACGCGATGCTTGAGAATATCTGTGATCTTGAATCGGGCTCGGGTAATTCGGTTGGGCTTGATATCGGTGGCGTACATTGACGTTGACAAGTCAAGCACAATCACCAGAGCGGATTGATTGCGAAACATGGGAGCCGGTACACGTTCCCAGGTTGGCCCGGCCAGTGACAGTATCGCCAGGAGTCCCCCTAAAGAAACCCAGATTGTCTGATTGCGCTGTTTTCTGACCGGTTTATCGACCAGCAACCAGTCCAGTAATTGTGGATCACAGATATCACTCCAGACACCATGTTTGAGTTTGCGATGAACATACAGATAAATAAAGATTGCAAACGGGATAATGGCCAGCAGCCACAGTGGACGCAGAAAATGAAAATCAGCAATATTCATTGTCTATTGTTTCCTGATCAACCTGATGACGCCAATACTGAAGCCAAGAATTACAGCACATGCCAAAGGCAGGTAATACAATTCTTTTCTGGGACGAAAAAACTCGGCTTGTTGATCCACTGGCTCATACTGATCAATCAATTCATATATCTTCTCAAATCCTTCAATGTCACGCGCTCTGAAATACTGACCTCCGGTTCTGTCAGCGATGGTTTTAAGGGTTTTTTCATCGAGATCGGCTGATGGATTAACCCGTCTGGCACCGAAGAAATCTCTGACGATCAGCTCATCGGCTCCCAGACCAATGGTATAAATTCTGACGCCATACTGGCTGGCCAGCTCTGCAGCTTTCAGTGGTGAGACAGCTCCGGCTGTATTGGCTCCATCGGTCAGCAGTATCAAAACCCGTTGCTCGGATGGATTGTTTTGCAGGCGTTTGACGGCCAGTCCAATAGCATCGCCAATCGCCGTTTTTTCACCGGCTAACCCGATCACTGCTTCATTGAGAAATTTCAGCACTGTTTCACGGTCATTGGTCAGAGGTGCCTGCAGATAAGCCTGGTCGCCGAACAGAATCAGTCCGATACGGTCGCCATGACGACGTTTGATGAAACGTTTTGCGACCCATTTTGTCGCTGACAGACGATCCACCCATTGGTCATTCAGGGTGAAATCCTTAACCTCCATGCTGCCAGACAGATCCACCGCCATGATCATGTCGCGCTGACTCAGAGTCTGCTGGATCGGTTCACCGATCCATTGGGGCCGGGCTGCCGACACAATCAGGAATATCCATGCCAGAGATGCCAAAGCCAGCAACCATTTTTTACTTGTATGGCGGCTGCGGCGCCGGGTAGTAATTGACTTCAAGTCATTGATAAACGGCGCTCGCAAAGCAGCTTCCTGCACCGAGTGATTGGACTTGAAATAGCGTCGAATCAGCCACGGTACAGGCAGTACGATGAATATCCAGGGCCAGACCAGTTCCAGCATGGTTATCCTCTGAGCCTGCTGAAAATCGGTTGCTTTGCATTGAGATTGATCCAGCGTCTGGTGAGTTCTACCAATGCATCAATATCAAACGCATCATCGTCCAGGGTATTATCGGGCTGATACGGTGCATCAATTAATGATCGACCAATGCCTGTTGAAAACGGCCGGTGTGGATCTTCGCCATCGAGAAAAGTCAGCCAGTCCGACCCGGTTAGTCCGGCAACATAGGCTCGTTTGTTGCGACTGATTGCAGTTTGACGCAACAACGCTGAAATCTGCTGTATCTGGTGTCGATTGCCAAGTTCAGGGTCTTTCACAATTGTATCCAGTTTTTTCAGAGCGATGTGGCGCGTTCCGGGACTCAGCCATTGCTTTAGTCTGGCCCTGTAATACCAGGCAATTATCATCAACACACAACAGATCGCCACAAACCACCAGCCTGGAGCCAGTGGCCACCAGCCAGTAGTTGATGGCAGATGAATATCTTTCAACGGGAGAGCGTGCTGTTCCATGGCAAGTTGATTTCGATGTTAGCGGGAAAACCGGGACATTAATACCGAGAAAGGATTGTCCGTGGTTGAACACTTTAACAGCGGGATTTTTTTGGATCGGGCAAAGTTTTCGACAGCGTTCATCCGTTGAATAAAATGATCATGGTAAAACTGTCTGGATTCTTCGGAATGAGTATCGATAACAGCAAATTGTTTGCCATCGGTAAACCGAAACCGGCGATCGGCAGGCAAACCGGTTTCCAGTGGATCATAGAGAAAAATCAGTGCAATATCGCTATGCCGCCCCATTCGGCTCACTTGCAGCTGCGTGTTTGAGTCCCAATCGCGAAAATCGCTGATCAGAAAAATCATTGTACCGGGACGCGCATGTCTGACCAGTCTGTCATAAGCATGGCTGAATGCTGCATCCTCGTTGATGTGTTCGCCTTTGCGCTTGGAGTTTGTATCTTGATTCAACCAGGGCGGAATTGACAATTCAGCCAGATCGTTGAGCAACCTCAAGACGCTATGCCGACCTTTTTGAGGTTTGTAGTCATGCAGAATTCTATCAGTAAACACTTGCCCGCCAACACGGTCGCCATCGCGGTTGCCCATCCAGGCCAGCATTGCTGCAAGCCGTGCAGCCTGTACTGATTTAAACACACCTTTACTGGCAAAAAACATGGATGCACGATAATCTACAGACATCAGTATCGGGCGCTCGCGTTCTTCGCGAAACAGTTTGGTATGCGCTTTACCGGTGCGTGCAGTGACGCGCCAATCCAGGTGCCGTACATCGTCTCCGGGAGTATAAGGACGCACTTCGTCAAACTCCATCCCTCGCCCTTTCAGTTTGGAAAGACGTTGACCGGCTTGTTGTGCGATGACTTTACGTTGCGGGACTGATAATCGGGTTCCCTGGACATTGAGGCTGATCAAACCAGGCAGAGAGCTGAATACAAGGCCGTCGCCAGCTTTCTCTGTTTGTTTAATATTCAATGTTGCGGCATCTTCAGGAGCTGCGGCAAACACTGCTTAAGGCACTCCCACTGTGTTGATGATCTGACTGATAACCTGATCTGTGGTTACACCTTCCGCCTCGGCTTCATAGGACAGAATCAGGCGATGACGCAGAATGTCATAGGCCACATCCTGAATATCTTCCGGTGTTACATAATCGCGTTGTTGTAACCATGCGCGCGCCCGGGAACACCGGTCCAGGGCAATGGTAGCGCGTGGGCTTGCGCCGAACTGAATTGCTTCAGCGAGTTCCTGACTGTATGCTTCCGGATGTCGGGTTGCAGCGATCAGCGCCAGCAAATAGTCCTCGAGCTCTTCACTCATGTGCAGTTCAAGCACATGTTGGCGTGCACTCAGCAATACCTCCTGCGCTAATGGTTTGAATTCGCTTACCGCAGTCTGTATGCGCAAATCCGCTTCGTTTCTGGCCAGCGTCAAAATTTCCTTTTCGTGATGTTTTTCAGGATAATCGATTGTGACATGCAACAAAAAACGATCCAGCTGAGCTTCCGGTAAGGGATAAGTGCCTTCCTGTTCGATCGGGTTCTGGGTCGCCATCACCAGAAACAGTTCGGGTAATTTGTAGGTCTTGCGACCCACTGTAATCTGACGTTCAGCCATGGCTTCCAGTAATGCAGCCTGAACTTTTGCCGGAGCACGGTTAACCTCGTCGGCAAGGATCAGATTATGAAACAGGGGTCCGCGCTGAAATTTGAAGGTGCTGTCCTCCTGGCGAAACACTTCAGTGCCGGTCAGGTCAGCTGGTAGCAGGTCAGGGGTAAACTGAACACGGTGAAAATTGGCATCAATACCGCGACTGAGAACCTGAATTGCACGTGTTTTCGCGAGACCGGGAGCACCTTCAACCAGCAAATGTCCATCGGCCAGTAACGCTATCAGCATGCGCTCGATCAGTTTATCCTGTCCAATGACCAGTTTATTAACATAATGTTTAAGACTGGTGATTGCGTCCAGAGCAAATTCAGCGTCGCCTGGCGAAACGGCAACGGCTTGTGTGACTGAAGGTTCCATAGTCAGTCCAATATCCTCAATTGTTTTCGGGCATCATTATTTTCATAAATTCGAATCACGATTGGATTCAAAAACACTATTATAGCTAATCGGGAAAGACTGCGTATATTGTTGTAAAGTTCCCTGACAGGGACAATGAACGTAAACATGATGAAGAATTACCCACAATTTCAAGCAACTGCGGTAAACCAACTGCTTAGATTAGCGTAGTGTAATCATAGTGACAATGAGTCCAGGATCACTCATATCATACCCTGTCCAGGCGGTTTAAGATCGGCAATAAATCAGGCAACTCCTTGTTTACCATTAATTTTTATCCATTGTCGTGCTTTCGGTAAATGACGACGACTGATTTCTACACGATCATTTGTCGCAGTAAAATGTATATAGCATTTACCACTGGCGTCTTTTTCTAGACTGGCGATATGCTGGCAAGCAACCAGTGCATTACGATGGACACGGATAAACTGATCATTGAATTCATCTTGCAAATTTTTCAGTGATTCGTTAGACAGCAACTCCAATGCACTGGTGCGAATAACGACATATTTTAATTCAGCTTTGAAATAAAGGATATCGGCCAGCGGAATGCGGTAAATGGTATCCCTGTCTTTAATCGACAAGTGTGTACGGCCGACTGATTGCTGGACACTGTCAGGGGTATGAATTTGTTGAGCAGATTTGTACAAAGCCGCTTTTCGCAATGCAGCATCCAACCGTTGTTGATGGACAGGTTTGAGCAGATAGTCAATCGCATGTGCATCAAACGCTTGTAATGCATGTTCATCGTAGGCTGATACAATAATGACTGCTGGCGGTATCTGATAAGCAGATAATTGTTTGCAAACCTGTAAACCATTTTTGCCGGGCATTCTGACATCCAGCAGGACAACATCCGGTTGGACTAACTCGCATAGTTCCAAAACCTGATCACCGTTTTCAGCTTCTGACACCTGGTCAATTTCAGTGTCGGATTGTTTTAATAGCTGATTTAAACGTGACCGGGCTGGTTTTTCATCATCTGCAATTAATATTTTCATGTTGTGACGTATGGTATGATCAAACGTGCCTGAAACCAGCCATCTACAGTGCTGAACACCACCTTGGCTTCATCGCCAAACCAGCCTTTGACCCGAGCCACTACATTCTCAAGTGCGATACCGTGTCCCTGGCTGACTTCCGATTGTTTTTGCATGGTTGTCGCTGAATTTCTAACCATCAATATTATCGAGTGCCCGCGTTTGATTGCTGTAATTTCCACAGTGCCTCCCTCCATGCGTGGTTCTATGCCGTGATAAACCGCATTCTCGACTAGAGGCTGGACACTTAAAGGTGGTATGCGAGCATCACAGATTGACTGGTCAACATTCCATTCCACATTCAAACGTTCGCCAACGCGTTGAGATTCGATATCCAGATAGCCATGAACCAGACTCAACTCATCAGTCAAAGTCACCAGGCTGGTTTGTGTATTGAGCCCTGCCCGCATCAATTCGGACATATGTACCAGCAGATTTTCTGCCAGCCCCGGATTGTCATGCACAGTACTGGCTATGGTGTTCAGAGAATTGAACAGAAAATGGGGTTGAATCCTGGATTGCAGTGCTTGCAGGCGAGCGTTCAGTTCGGATTGAACCTGTTGTTTCCATAACGCCTGCATATGCAAGTGATATAACAATACCAGCGAGACGATGCAGCTGACTCCCAGGGTCCGCAAATAGAAATCAGGCCAGATAGCTTGATTAGCATGGTCAAGCTCAATATAACTCATCCCTGATTGACTCATCCAGGTCACAAACAAAGTCGTTGCCTGAATGATACAAAATGCCACAATAATGCCGGTTAATGGGCTGTATTGGGCCAGACGGTTTTTCAGCAGGCATAACAAAGCCTGACTCGGCAACATAACCCAAATGATAAAAAAACAATTCATGCCGACTGTTGACCAGAAACTCTGGCTGTCAGTATAGCCTTGCAAAGCAAACAGAATCGCCAGCAACTCTGCCAGCAATAACGCAATCAGCACGGCTTTTGCTGAACAAAAGTCAGGAAATACACCGGTATTGTCTGTAACAGTCGATAATGTTCTTGAATCACTCATGCTAAAAAGTTTAGCAGTAATCATCTTGATTTGAATGTGTGATCTGTGATGTGTGCAACATAGTTGTCTAGAATAATCATATATTTGCCTGTTTACTGGCTTTACTGGAACTATTCATGGCATGTTGGAATTGTTCGATTCTTCAGCAGAGTGTTATGTCATCAAATGAGAAAAATACCTTAATCAATGCTTTAAGCGTATAATTGGCTGATTAACAGTTAACAGATGCCTTTCGAATTAATGACAGAAGCAACAGCAGACAAACCCTGGGGTGGCAGATTCACAGAACCAACTGATCAGTTTGTGGAGGCATTTACTGCTTCAGTAAGCTTTGACCAGCGCCTTGCAGAGCATGATATTGACGGCTCGGTCGCTCACGCGCAGATGCTGCATCACATAGGGGTGTTGTCCGAACAGGATGTCAACCTTATCGTACAGGGACTGGACGACATTCGCGCTGAAATCCAGCGTGGTGATTTCAACTGGTCTGTGGCGCTCGAAGATGTTCATATGAATATCGAAGCACGCCTTGTCGATCGCATTGGTGAAGCGGGTAAACGACTGCATACCGGACGCTCCCGAAATGATCAGGTTGCTACCGATATTCGATTGTTTCTGCGCGAGCAACTGGATGTTATCGTTGATAAGCTGGTCGTGCTGCAAACCGCGCTGGTAAACCTGGCGGAACGCGAAGCGGATACCATTATGCCGGGCTTTACTCATTTGCAAGTGGCACAGCCAATTACCTTTGGTCATCATATGCTGGCCTGGTTTGAAATGCTGGAACGCGACAAGCAACGCCTGGTCGATTGCCGCAAACGCATCAATCAAATGCCACTGGGTTCAGCGGCACTGGCCGGAACCAGTTATCCGATTGATCGGCCCATGACAGCCCAGTTATTAGGCTTTGACGGACCTACTCAGAACTCTCTGGATGGCGTCAGTGACCGTGATTTCATTATAGAATTCAATGCAGCGGCGAGCCTGATTATGGCGCATTTATCCCGATTCTCAGAAGAGCTGGTGTTATGGTCCAGCACCCAGTTCAATTTTATCGAATTACCGGATGCGTTTTGTACCGGCTCGTCGATTATGCCTCAAAAGAAAAATCCTGATGTACCGGAACTGGTCAGGGGTAAGACAGGGCGTGTATATGGTCATTTAATGTCCATGTTAACTCTGATGAAAAGCCAGCCCCTGGCCTACAACAAGGATAATCAGGAAGACAAGGAACCACTATTCGATACAGTCGATACTGTATTAAATTCTCTACACGCATTTGCAACCATGATGCCGAACCTGAAAACCAATCGGCAGGCCATGTACAAAGCTGCACAACAGGGATTCTCAACTGCAACGGATCTCGCTGACTACCTGGTGGTCAAAGGTGTGGCATTTCGTGACGCTCATGAAGTTGTTGGCCACGCCGTGCGGATTGCCATCGATACCGACAGGGAGCTTGCCGAATTAACAATTGAAGAATTACAGCAACTTTCCCCCGGCATTGAACAAGACGTTTTTAAAATTCTCACTGTTGAAGGCTCTGTCGCCTCACGCAATCATTTGGGTGGTACAGCACCTGAGCAGGTTCGTCAGGCGGTGTATAATGCCAGGCAGAGAGTACAGAATCAGAACCGATAGCCCTCGTCCACAGCAACAATCAACAACAATTGAAAAACTGATTGCACCTGTATACCAGGCGAGCAGAACAGGTTGATGAAAATTTAAATTCAGTGACGACAACTTTTTTGGTTTAAAAAGTTGTCGTCACTGAATGATATCAATTACAGAATGACAACAGTCACTGAATGTTTGTGATATGGATTTTTGTTTTTGAATGTATTGCTGGAAATCAACCTGAAACGGTAAGGTAATGAGTCATGTCAAATATAATCGATTCATCAATCACTCAACTGGCCCTGGAAAAGCTGCCTATTGCTACTGTTATTTTGCAGGATAACAAATTTGTCATGGTCAACCAGGCATTTGCTGATTTGTGTCCTACTGGCAAAGAAAATCTGCTTGGAAACTCACCAGACCAGATTGGCGATCTCGACCTGGCTGCTATGTTTACCAGTCAAGGCTCAATTCAGAAAATTGACGTTGAAAGCCAAACTGTTTATTTACAAACCGAGCTGATTGACTTGCCTGACCAATCTTCCATGTATGTGTTTCACAATGTCAGTGAAAAACAGTTACTGGAAGAGCACATCAAGCAGATCACGCCGAAAGACACGGTTACCGGTCTGTATAACAAGAACATGATACTTGAGAACCTGTCCAGCCAGGTAACACGAAGTCGCCGTTACGGTAATCCATTGGCACTGCTTCGATTGACATTAACCACTGAGGAAGATGCACTTGAGGAGCGTATGAGATCTGTTGCCGAGCAACTCAAGGATCGTTTACGGTGGGCCGATTGTCTGGGCAAACTTGACGACAATTCAATCCTGATTATATTGCCGGAAACCTGTCTCGAAGAAGCCAAAGAACTTGCTGCAAAACTGGTCAACGATCGTTCAATTGTTTCTGATGGCTGTACTGTTCAATTCGGCATCACAGCCTGGCAAAAAGGCGATGATCCTTCAAGAATGCTCAAAAATACTGAAGAAAATCAGGATGTATCAACAATGGCTTTGTTTTCCTGAGAGCGTGTTTAAAAATTATTGTATGCTGAGGATATACTCAAACCTGCATGTGAAATAAATAGTTGAAACCCTTTTCAATTCAAGAATTATTTTGATTACTGCTTGTCTGCGCTTTACGTTCTGTTGAAAATCAATCGTGTATTTACAAGAGTTAACACATTTGATGTTTTAACTGTCAAAAAATATTAATAGGATCTACAGCACGTAATACCCGCTTATTATTGCTTAGAGTAAGAACTTGTTTACTGCAATTACCTCAATTTCTCTGGTCTAATCTGAGCGTAACCTTATCAACCAAGTGTATGATTCAGGTTAGGTATTCACTGGTAAAGGCCAGCATGATCGACTCCTCTCAGGCTCGGATTCTATATATCTGAATCCATTTAATCAAATCAATTGCATTGTATTAAGGAACTCACACATGCCACATAAACATTACTTTTTTTTAATGTTTCCGTTTTTGTTTTTGTTGTACATTAATCCAGCTTATTCAGTAGTTGTTGTACCGGCTGACAATGTCATCATCAATGAAACATTTGATCCTGTATTTGGATTCGGGAGTTATTCTGTAACAAACAACATGACTGGCTCATTCCCGGATAACGTCATTTTTGCATTCGCTGTTGAAAATCCTTTTGCAATCCTTGGAACAGGTGAAGGCTTTGATGATGGTATGATAGGTTGGGCTAGCCAGGTGTTTACTATGGGGTCTAATGAAGGTCCATTTTCTGGAACGGATTTATCCAGCTTCAGTAATGGGTCAAGATTTATTGGTTTTTTTACCAAACAGTTTAATGATCCATTTGGCGGATTTTTTCCAGAGTCACTCAGTGTAGCAATTGGACCAAACCAGACTATTGACGGGTTTAATTTTCAAGCGACTCAGGCCAACTCCAGTTTTATTGCTTTTACTGGTAACAAGTCTATCGCTGGAACCGGTGAGACAATTATTCAATTCGTTCCAATTCCAGCAGCGTTCTGGTTATTTTCCTCAGCGCTTGCAGGGCTAATCGCAATCAAAAAGCGTTAAACACACCAGCATACACGAAAGGGTTGTGGATTATAGGGATAGATTATAGATTACCAGCAACGATTATTTGTACCGGTAACACTGTGAACACCCAGTTCATTCAAGCTAAACGTACCGCAACTATCCTTGTTTTGCTCTCCTTTAGAAGATGGTGAGGCCTGTACAGTAAATGTTGTATTAGTCGAAGCCGTAATACTCGCTGTGTACCTGCCAGTATCAGATGACACAGTATTAGTTGCAAAATTAAGCATACTTAAATTTGCAGCATACCGGTTATTTTCAGTGAAAAATTTTTCCTGACGAGAGGCGATATCCATCAGCAAGGATTGCGCCTCGGACCGATAAGATTTCCTCACATGATCCTGGTAACCTGGATAAGCAATGGTGGCTAATATCGCTGAAATTGCTATTGCAATCAATAACTCAGTTAACGTAAACCCTTTTTCATTATCCATATCCGATACGCTCATTATTTAATATCCGAGTAATTTACTGACTGCTCTCACGCCAGAAAATATTGTGTATGCAATTATCAAGGCTTAGAATTTTTTCTGACCCTGAGAAGACTTGTGCGTTTGTGGTGCATTCTCCATTAGCTACGCCTGCTATCGCAGGATCAAGAAACACCAGGGTCGGGCTGCCTGCGATTGATGAGTTGTGAATACTGACTTTTCGATATGGCTTACCGGCAGTACCAGCAGGCGGTTGTTCCGGTCCAGGTGAATTGGTTTCGATATCCTGGGCAATTACAGGTTGTCCATTTCCGAGATCGATAGCATACAATGCATTCGATGAAACACCGCAAGCAGACGCTGTATTGAGTTCTGGCTGATAGGCGCTGAACAGGATTTTGTTATCAAAGATAATTGATTCTGAAAGAACTTTTTCGTGACTATCCAGATCAATAAACCAACCGTGACTATTTTCAAACAAGGTTTGCTCACTTGCGTCTGAAATAGTGTTATCCGTCATATCATGCAAATCAGACAGTGTTAATGTCGTCGTTGAAGATGGTTTACCCGTCTTGGCATCCTCATCGAAAATCACAAAAAACTTATCCTGATTGATGGCATTGAAAGGCTGGGCTCTGAATCCACTGCCAATCGCTAATGCCATTGCAGCTTTACCACCATGCAATGACAGGGTCACACTAGGCGGGTAGAAAAATCGTCTGTTCCCAGCTTCGGTATTGGTCGAGTCAGCTAAATTTGCTAATTTATAAACATTAAATGTATTGGCATCGTTTATATTGCCGGTTTCATCAAGGTCTATTCGCCACAGATTACTCCCCATATCAGCAACATACAGCCTGTCAGTCATGCCATTGCCATTTGAATCAATTAATCGGAGATCAGATGGAATGCTTTGAGTCATATCCGGATGAACTTTGATAAATTCAGTTGAGTCCGGACCGATTGACATCAGCAACTCACCAGTGTCGGCATCAATAATATAGAGACCTAGCCCAGTGGTATCGGCAGATTGAATGGTTTTTCCGTCCTGAGCTTCGTCGTACCCACCAGCGAATATAAGTATTTTGCGTTTGCCACCATTATGATGTACATCTGTTAACGACATGCGAGACCAGGTTTGACCCAGTTTGCTGAAGCCATTGCTCGTGTTGTCTATACGCCATTTAATTTTTGGCGTCGATGAATCAGTGACATCCAGAGCGTAATATGCGCGACCACCTCTGCGCATGCCAAAATATAGATACACATGATCGGTAGTAGCGCTGATGGAATTATCGGAACCAGCTTCTCGCCAAATACTGATGGGGCCATCGATTCCATATAGATGCCCACCAGTTGTTGTTTTACTCTTCAGGTCATAAAGGTTATGCAACACTTCAGACGGCATAAAAGCAAACAGTTCGTCGCCCCCGCTGGTGTCACCTGTTGAACCTGGAGCCGGTTTGGTCACATCAAACGCATGTAAACTGCCTTCATTGGTTGCCACGTATAAGACTTGATCAGCACCGTTAGAGGGGTTTCCATAATCCACCAAAGTTGGTTCTGTATGCAACGATTCACCCATATGCGGTTCTTTTACCCAATTGATCAAATCGGTTTGATCTGTATCAGTTGCAGTTGCAGGCATACCCATTCTGGCTTTTGTCAAACGATCACTGTTTGATGTTGTCAACTGGTAAGGTGTATTGGTCAAATTTACCGGGAGCTGATTGCTTCCAGGAGCAGGGATTGGGTCAGTCTCAATCGTAAAATACATCGAACGGGTTGCTGCATTAATTTTATTGAGCAAGCCACCTTCACTGACTTCGTTTCCATCAGCCGTCAAACTCCAGAAACTTTGCGCTGAATTCTTAAATTGCTCAACTCCACTGAGATTGATATGCGTTGCCGGATTGCGATTGACATCCTCCAGCCCATTCAGTCCCAGAAAATAGCCTTTACTGTTTCCAGGCCAGATCCGCTCCGCAGTCGGCTTGAATACGTTAATGAATGTTTTTTCATTTGACGACAATCGATTGCTGTTGACACTGATGGACACACCAGTGAAACTGAAATTATCAGCACCAGCAGTTGAAATCACCTCTGTCAGTGCTTGTTTTAATGAACTTAAAGATGTTGCTTCATGATATTGCGCAGTTCCACCTGGACCTGGTTCTCTGGACAGGCGTTTCAAAAACTCCTTGGCTCCTGATGTCATCTCACCAAATGCAATTGCATGAAGATTGACTTTACTATCAGGAATCGAAGGAATTTGATCCACTGATTTAAGAAAACTGGTTAATTCTATTGCACAGTTGGCACCAATCGAATTAGTGCTATCTCCAAATAAATTATTTGATATATCATCACATAACGTGGAGGCAATTTCAGCATCTGTTAAACCTGCAGGTGCTGTATTATCTGCAATGAGTTGTCGAATCCGATAAGGTGAACTTGGCGTTGTTGCATTTGAGTTTGATCCGCTGTCAATATTGACTTGATATGCTGGCGCACCATCTGTCAACAGTAGAATATTGCTCGATTGACAGGCTTGTTGAATCGGGCTGATGTAAGTGCGATCACCAGTAGTTGTGGTTGTATCCTGAATGACTTCAAATCGACAAAAGTTGTAACTATTATTGGTAATCACGCCAGGGCAGGTTTGTGTTTTTGGCCAGTGTGACCAGGTTTTACATTCTGTCCCTGTTTCATCTGCTGTTTCCGAGCAGCAATACTTGCTGCTTGTTGATGTTTTTTGCGGTTGTACACACCAGAATTCAGAGTTATTCCCGCTATCACCACCACAAACCCAGGGTGATGATGTCCCCGGAGCATTCACTGAACAATTACCAGGATCCTGAAAGCTATAGACGAACGATACTGAACAGCTGTCATAGGAATAGGTTGTACAGCTTAACCAGTTAGCGTCAGTATTAAGAGGTGTTCCATTGTATTCCTGACAATAATTGGTTCCGCCATATGGAGAATAATCGTAACAGTATTGATTGGTTGAGCCAGATGTTCCAAGTAGAGTCTGGGTTTCACTGTTCACTGTTTCCGACGGTGGATTACCGATATAACTTGCCAAATGAGGGGCACGCCACCACTCCCACCAGTTACTACCAGGAGGGGCCGTGTATTGCGGTATCGAAGCAGATTGATTCCAGACAGGGGGCGCTTCACCGACTAAATTAGATCCATCGTCAATATCCATGCCACGAAAATATCGTGCAGACTCATACAATGCATTGAGAATCGGGGTTTTGTTGCCTGATGTTTCGGCACTCTCAATCTGGTTTTTCAAGACCTGTCTAACAGTTGTACCAACAGGTATTGCAGGATCATAGTTATGTGCATCATCATCAGGATCAGCGACCGGAAAAATAATTGGTGCGCCGACTGAACTATATTTTGACTTGAAAATCTGTAAACCGATATTCACTTTTCCTGCAATATGCGGGTCATCAAGAATACTGTTCATCGCTGATTTTAAAATAGCAATTTTACTGTCATTTGCAGTTGCAGGTGGTTGATTATCGGGTGCGTAATCCATGCTTTCAGAAAGATCGAGCAGCAATAAGATATTTGGCTTAACACCAGTCAGACTTGGATTGACAAAAACATCAATATCATCCGCACCAGCTGAATATGGAGCCAACAGCATTGATAATAAGACTCCGTGCAGAATTAACCGTGTATTTTTCTTTATAGCATTCATGATTGATTTCTTCGTATCCTGCGCATGGTCATTGTTGTTATGGGCAGTTTGACGGTTGACCAGCTGCAGGCAGAACAATATAACCAGATCGATCGATATTCACTGAGCTGTTGACTGTGTCTGTGGACCGGGCTTTTACCAGATATCTTTGGGCCATCAATGTCTTGGAGCGGCCTTGATCGTTACTCCAGCTAAATCCTGAAGCAAGAGCTTCACCAGCAAAACAAATATCAACATCAATATTCAGATCCACAATCTTGTTACTGGATGCATCGACAATATCGAACTGATCCGGGATATTTGAACGTTTAGTTGTCGTCGCGTCTTTGCTTGAATCCGTACCAACCCAGGCAAGTAAATTCCAGTTTCGTGCAATTGAGGAATTAGCGGCCTCAAAATTACTGGTTTGAGCGCGCAGATTACCAGCCATTTTTTCTTGTAAAACAATATTTCTGAACAGACTGGCACTGATGATTGAGATAATGACCAGAAAAATCAAAGATGTTGCCAGCGCCAACCCAGATTGATATGTGGCTTTAAATGAAGGGTGAGTCTGCTTCACAATCAAGGTCGTCATCACGAGTCCATATTGGGCAAGTCAAAATAATATCTGACTTGTTGTGGTTTAATTTCCTTGCCAGCTTTAATCGTTAATACCAATTCGATACACCTGACTTGTGACCAATCCCCGACGCTACTTGCTCTCGCGATTGTGTCAATGCTTTTATTATTATCAGTATCCAATCCGTAATGCACCGACATGCTTTGAACAGATAACTGTTGGCGAACAGAACCTGCGTTGCTTCCAATAATTGGCTGGGTATCTGTGCCTCCAGCATCGTTAAGTCGTTGACATTCCAACAACTCATCGGCATTGATTCGATAAGTATTACGCTCCAGGGAATCCAGAGGCATACTGCTAACAGGAACAGTATCTCCAAAGCAATTGACAGTCATTGAGTCGACTTTAAAGCGAATGCTGAATTGATCTTTTGCGACACCGGAAACAGTTGATTCAATACCACTGATCACTTGTCCCGCATTAGCAAATTTGATATCGGTTGTTTCTGCCGGAAAAACCAGATTTTTTTGAGCAATCAATTCACCCTCTTTGGTATTCATTGGCAGATAACCGGTTTGTCGAATCACATTGCCAAACAATAAATGCATATGTCTGCTGTTTTCCTGTAATGTAATCTGCGATTGTTGATAATTGTTAGCTCTGGCATTACTGAGAAAAATAGTGATGACACCAGCAACAATCACCAACCCAAGTACAAGGCTGATCATCAGCTCGATAATGCCAATGCCGTTTTGCCGGGTTTGAATGTGTTGGTTAATCATTATGGTTCAACCCGTATCTGATAAGTCTTGTCCAGATTTGTTGCGGCGGACTGAGTTTTTCCCAGAGACGACATCTGTTTTTCTCTCCACATCAAGGTGATATGAAACACAGCTCTTGGTCCTGCTAGTCTGGTAATTCTGGCCTGACCGTTTGGAAATTTGTCAATTTGTGTTTGTCCCCAGGCTTTTATATCAAACGCAGCGAGTTGTTCTGGGGAACATGAAGTGGTTGCGCAATCTGTTGCATATGTCAGCAGACTGTCATAGAACGAATCTCCGTCATTGCTTAGCTTAGAGGTTCCGTTATTATTGGAGATATTGATATTAAACGCCTTGTCTTCTTCAATCGTTCGCCAATAATTGGAATTGGCCCGCATGCGTGAGGCAAGACTGCCGGCCTGGTAGGCTGAGATTCCATGAATATTGGCAGTGTGGGTACTGTCAATAGCCATTGACTGCATCCCCGCATGCCCAATTAAACTAACAGTCACGATGAGTAGCGCAACCAGTATTTCAATTAAAGTCGAGCCGTTTTGATTAACCTTAAAGTAAACAGGGAAACTGTTGGTTATGTGCATGTCGCAGTCCCCATGTCTTGAGAAATAATCTGACCCGTTCGGGAAATTGATATTGAGCGACTGTATTGATTGTTTTTTGTGTTGTCGCACAAGGTGAAAGAACGAAGGTTATTCGACGCCATTCCGAAGCGATTGAATCGAACCGGGACTGCATTTGAGCTGTCACTCAATACATCTGAACTGGTAAATGACTTTTGTATTCTGATTGGCTGACCAACAATTACATTTGATGCATCGACAATCGCGACCAGCCAGCCTTGACTGTTCCAATTAGCAACCGAATTGTCACAATCCGTTGATGCTGGATTAGCCGCACAAATTGCCACCGATGTATTACGTTTAACAGCCTCACTTCGGGCGAAATGCAAGTCTCTCACCAGACTATTCATTTCAGCTGACATACGGTTTCGCAAAACGATATCCTGATACGAAGGAACGGCCAATGCAGCTATGATTGACAAAATAACAATGCTGACTAGCAGCTCGATAAGCGTAAAGCCATTCTTCCTGGAGAACACATGTATTTTCTTTAACTGGTTTGAATGCATCTATTTTTTTGATTTTTATATTTGCTCTTAACTATCGGAAATCTAGAGAAAATCTTTAGACTTGATGGCTATTGGCCATAGCCATATTTTGATGTTGTTCAAATTTATTGTTATTGAAGTCACTGAAATGAGACATGGTTAAAGATTTCAATGGGATAAGCTTAATTTTTGTATCAACGAGTCGCTGCAACGGAATTACAGTCAACTTTTGTTGGTGAACAGTAAAACTGCGGGGTGAGTACGATGGAAAACACCTCTTAGCTTGAGGTGAGAACAATTGAAATGATCATTGCGGGTTAATCGGTAAATACTTTCGCCAGGATATTTACTGAAATCACTAAGGTTCAGGGCGAGTTTGAAATTCCAGACTGCAATAAAAAAGGTGAATCGGATATGTTCCGATTCACCTTTTAGACTAACTTAATTGATAAAACCTTGTTGCACGTGCTTTTAAGCACTACACACAAGTGTTTATTGTCAAATTTTGATATCGTTGATTCTGCTAAATGCTCAGTTTCGACATAACACGTTACAACGCTTCATCACCGATTTCACTGGTTCTGATGCGGATTACCTGCTCAACTGCAGTGACAAAGATTTTTCCGTCACCAATTTTCCCGGTGTTCGCCGCTTGAATAATGGCTTCGATTGCACGATCAACCTGGTCATCGGAAACGGCAATTTCCAATTTGACTTTCGGCAGAAAATCAACAACGTATTCAGCGCCGCGATAGAGTTCCGTATGTCCTTTCTGACGACCAAAGCCCTTGACTTCGGTCGCTGTCATCCCTGTCATTCCGATTTCAGACAATGCTTCCCGAACATCGTCCAGTTTAAATGGTTTGATAATAGCTGTTATCAGTTTCACGATAATTCCTCTTATTTGTCTTCAGATTCTCATTGTTTTCAGTACCAGCTGAACCGTACGACTGTGATATGAACAGCTTAGCTAAAATAGAACGATATCTCAATCATAAATGATGGTGTCATACGGATCAGTACTGTTGTTATTTGGTGCCGAATTCCGGATAGGCTTCCAGACCACATTCAGAGAAATCCACACCTTCGTATTCTTCTTCCTGAGAAACCCGAATGCCCATGATCAATTTGATAACATACCAAGTGATAAAGCTTAAAACAAATACAAAACCGAATATACTGACAATTCCTATCAGCTGGTTAACAAATGTCGCGTCTTCATTGGTAAGAGGAACCGCAAGCAACCCCCAGATTCCGACCACTCCATGCACTGAAATTGCACCAACCGGGTCATCGATTCTGAGTTTGTCCAACAATACAATGGACAACACGACCAGAATACCACCAAATGCACCAATCAACATGGCCACATGAGGAGCCGGAGTCAATGGTTCGGCAGTAATAGCAACCAGGCCTGCTAATGCGCCATTTAAAGCCATGGTCAAATCCGCTTTGCCGAACATGATTTTTGCTGTTAGCAATGCGGCGACGACACCACCTGAGGCAGCCATGTTGGTATTGACGATCACCAGAGCAACAGCGTTAGCTTCTTCGACATTGGAGATAATCAATTCCGAGCCACCGTTAAATCCAAACCATCCCAGCCAGAGAATAAAGGTTCCCAGTGTCGCCAGTGGCATATTAGCCCCAGGAATTGGATGAATTTCACCATTTTTTCCGTATTTACCGAGTCGTGCACCGAGTAACAAGACTCCCGTGAAAGCAGCTGTCGCACCGCACAGGTGAACAACACCGGAACCGGCGAAATCCAGAAAACCCAGTTGATCGAGAAAACCACCACCCCATTTCCAGTATCCCTGCCAGGGGTAGATCACACCGGTCATGACGACTGCAAAGACCAGAAATGCCCAGAGTTTCATGCGTTCTGCAACCGCACCCGAGACAATTGACATCGCAGTTGCAACAAACACAACTTGAAAGAAAAAGTCTGCCAGATTTGAATAGGTTGCTGCATCCTCGCCACCAGCGATGATGGAGGCGGCTGTATTATCATCGCCAAGCAAAAAACTGATTCCTGGCCACCAGCTATTCACTGCAGCATCTCCAGGATACATGATGTTATATCCCATAATCAGGTACATAACGCAGGCTACTGCAAACAGCGAAATGTTTTTGGTTAGAATTTCAGCTGTGTTTTTGCTTCTGACCAGGCCGGCTTCAAGCATGGAAAAACCAGCTGCCATCCACATGACCAGAGCGCCCATCATTAACATGTAGAAGGTATCCAGAGCATAGGCAACTTGAGACACTTGGCCCCCAAGTTCTATTAGATTCATTGTCATTCTCCTATGGTAATCGATTGATTACTGTTTATTTTTTTCAATTGCGTTACTATTTTTTTGTGTCGTGTGCCGATTCATTGTTATCAATTAAACTGCTTTGAGTCGGCTGAATGATCGTTTATCACATGTATAAAACTTAACAATTCATGACATAAACACGCAGACGATTTATTGTCTGCAGAGCAGATTAAAACTGCCAGAGGCATCTAACGCAATGGGAAAAGTTCCTGAATAGCCCAGGCCGCTAGCTCATGCTATAACGCAAGCAGCTGTTTTTATGGATAAATACAGGACTCTACTGTTATTCTGGAGTTATTGAATAGAGTGGGTCTTTCCTGGATTACTGGATACGGATAGCAGATCATGAAACATATTCCGGACCTGCTATCTTTATGGATGGAATGAGTTACAGGTTATAGCCTGCTTCATCATGACTGATGATATCCAGACCCTGGACTTCCTCTTCACTGTTGATGCGTAATCCACCGGTTACCAACCCGACCAGTTTCAGCAATATGAAAGTGCAGATTGCACACCAGGCTATTGTTGCACCGATTCCCGCCAACTGAACTAAAACCTGGTCTGTCATTGTTGCATTACCGTCTCCGAATCCGAATCCACCCAAAGATTCGCTGGCAAATATTCCCGCACACAGTGTTCCCAGTATTCCACCGACACCATGGACCGGCATGACATCAAGAGAATCATCGATGCGTAATTTCTGTTTCAGCAGGGCTGTTGCAAAATAACAGATAATTCCAGCAGTCAGGCCGATACAAAGCCCGGCTGCAGGCCCGATATATCCTGAAGCAGGTGTAATTGTACCCAGCCCGGCAACCATCCCTGTGACCGCGCCTAACACGCTGGGTTTACCGTGGCGGATCCATTCCATTAACATCCAGCTCACGACGCCGCCCGCAGCGCCAAGATGAGTCACCAGCATTGCCATTCCTGCATCCTGATTTGCAGCAAGTGCCGAACCGGCATTGAAACCGAACCAGCCAACCCAGAGCATGGCTGCTCCGGAAACTGTCATAGTCAGATTGTGCGGCATCAATGCAGATGACCCGAATCCTCTGCGTGGACCTAGTATCAATGCTGCAACAAGGGCAGCAATACCGGCATTAATATGCACAACTGTTCCGCCTGCGTAATCATAAAAGCCCATTTGGCTTAACCATCCGCCTCCCCACACCCAGTGAGTCGTTGGAATATAAACAATCAGCAGCCAAAGCATACTGAACAATAACATGGATGAAAATTTCATGCGCTCGGCAAAACCACCGACAATGAGTGCCGGTGTAATAATGGCGAATGTCATCTGAAACATGACAAACACGGATTCAGGCAGGGTTCCGCTCACAGATGATTTAGTCAGTCCGGACAGGAATGCGCGATCAAATCCACCGACAAAGAAGCATCCTTCTTCACTGAAAGCCAATGAATATCCAATGACAAACCAGACAACAGATGCAAATGCAGCAATTGAAAAACACTGCATCAATACCGAGAGTACATTTTTTGTTCGCACCAGTCCGCCATAAAACAAGGCGAGACCAGGCAACGTCATGAATAATACCAACGCTGTTGAAGTCAGTATCCAGGCGCTGTCTCCGGTATCCAGTGTATCCGCAGCCCAGCTGACATCAGATAACAACAGCAAAAATAGAGTAAAAATGAATTTATTTTTTATCATGTCTTTATTGTTCATAATTGCTTCCTGTTAACAACCGGCAATAGCATATCATGACGTATTCATTTATTGAATTCGGCAACTCAATCATTACTCAGGCAGGTGTTCAGAGTTGGCCTTCTGACTGTTGAAATCAATCGTATAGAGGCGTGTTTGACAAAAAGCTGAATTCCGCCAATAAATTGACATTCAACCAGTTCAATGGTCTACTGACCCTGGTTTACACCTGTCCTTAACAAATTCCCGTTCTCTATAAATCCCGGAAACCCAGTTGTATGCAATCTTCGTTACTTATCATTAACAACGCTTTGAATCGTGGGGACAATCTTCGCATCATTCTCGAGTTTCTAGGGTATGCCGTCTTAACCAGTGATATCGAAACCGTCAATATAGATGCCGATCTGAATGCCGTCAATGCTGTATTCGTCATGAATACTGATACGGCCAATCCCTTTATTTTAAAATTACGTGAAAAAGGTATTGAATTACCTGTAATTCTGGTATCCGATCAACACTCAGAAAATCGATTTTTAAATTCAGAAACCTCCTCGTTAATCAACTCTGTTTTAACCAGCCCGTTTTCTCAATCAGAATTACTCAGTACTCTGCAAACGACTGGTGTTAATCAACAAACCGCATTACACCAACGCCGATCGATTGAGCTGTTCAGAAGTCTATCCGGAGACAGTATCGCCATTCAGCAAACCCGCCAACTGATTCAACAGGTTGCAGACCGGGATGTTACCGTTTTGATTCTGGGAGAATCAGGAACAGGTAAGGAAGTTGTGGCGAGAAACCTGCATTATTATTCCTCACGGCGTCACCAGCCGTTTGTCCCTGTGAACTGTGGAGCCATTCCTGGAGAACTGCTTGAAAGTGAATTATTCGGACATGAAAAAGGCGCGTTTACTGGTGCTTTTTCAGCCCGGCAGGGTCGTTTTGAACTGGCTGAAGGTGGCACACTGTTTCTTGATGAAATCGGCGACATGCCTCTGGCAATGCAGGTCAAGCTGTTACGCGTCATACAGGAGCGCACATTTGAACGGGTAGGGGGTAATCGAACAATTCACAGTGATGTGCGGATTATCGCGGCAACCCACCAGAATCTGGAGCAAGCCATCCAGGAAAAAACTTTTCGCGAGGATTTGTATTACCGGCTCAATGTATTTCCGATTGATGTTCCGGCATTAAGACATCGCAGGGAAGATATTCCAGTGTTGGTAGCAGATTTAACTGCCAGGCTCGAGCGCGAAAAGAATATTACAATCCGTTTTGCCAAAGCGGCAATGCAGAAACTCCAGGGTTACAATTGGCCGGGCAATGTTCGTGAACTGGCCAATGTTGTCGAAAGAATGGCGATATTAATTCCAGATGGTCTTGTTGATATTGATGATTTACCTGATAAATTCCCCGAGCATCAGCAGCAAATGCAATCAGAACACTCACAGACTATGAACTCGATCAGCCATCATCCTGGCGGATCCGGTCATCAATTACCTGAAAATGGAATTAATTTGAAAGAACACTTGTTGGACCTAGAGAAACACTACATTACACGCGCTCTGGATGAATGTAATGGAGTGGTTGCCCAGGCTGCACGAAAGTTGCAATTAAATCGAACCACTCTGGTTGAGAAAATGCGCAAATTCGGTCTCGACAAAGCCGAAGAGTAACTCAAAACGCTGCATGTTTGCTACTAACTGGCACCTACATGCAGTCTGATGTTCATGAACTCAGACTGCATGAAATGATCTCAACAAGCCTGTATTGACATTAACGAACCTCCTGCCAGGACATCCGACCTGACAATACACCTTTACTTTCCAGTACCGACCCAACTTTGCCTTCACTGCCAGTCAGTACCTTGAATTCGGTGCTGCGAGAGCGGTCAATGACAGTCGGCGTGGTGTTAATCCCGATGTTACTTTTCACTCCTGATACATAACTTGACGAACCATCAGACTTCTGGAGTTTGTCATACTGGTCAATTTTTACATCCGATCCAAGATTTTTGATATCAAATGGTGATTCACCAAGTTGACCTCCGTTAAACGGATTGACTTCCATTAACCAGCTGGTCCCGCCTGCCGAGCATGGATCGGCATCTGGAATCAAGGTCACGAAAACAAATCGACCGTCTCTGGCAACCGGATTAAAAGCGACCCGCTCCTTGCTGGTCGGCAAGTCCATGTACCAGCCATCCACAGACGGATCATTATTGGTGATGATACGATATTCAGTACCAGCATATGTCACTGCTTCATCGACTTGCTGTACAGTCATGGTTGATGTGGCCCTTGATTTAACTGCATTCGGAGCATTGGTTAAATCCACATCGACAAATCCATAAAACGTTTGCACTGACGTATCGCCAATGTCGGCAATTTCAAGATATTTCCCGGTTCCGACTCCGATGATATAGGTGCCGTTGGTCAATCCTCGAGTCACTAATGGCGCTGTTGTAATCGGTTGTTTGTTGCCATTGCCGTCTTTGGCTTCAGCGATTTTATGCCTGGTCCAATTGGCCGTGTTTGAATCCCGTAAATCAAAGCGCCAGACATTACCGTACAGGTCACCTGCATAAGCATATTCAATATCACCATCGCCATCATCATCGACTGGAACAGGTGTTGACAATCCATTCGGTACTGAAGTTGAGCCAACTCCTGTATCTATCTTGATGTAATCACCTGAAGTTGCCCAGGAACCATCCATGCCTTTTTCAATAAACAGAACAAACAAGTACCCATGACCAGTTGTGCTGGCATGACCATCTGCTTCAGTATTGTTATATCCGTTTCCGACAATCAGCGCCCATTCGCCATTACTCATTTTGGCAATTTGAGCGGACTGGCCAGTGAGAAAATTCAAAGTTGGATGCGTGTAGGTATAACCAAGGTCTGGATCATCTTCATCGGTAAATTCCCACAGGACAAGATTAGCTGCATTGTTTTCAGCAAAACTGGTTTGACCAGGGTCGGTAATATCCAGCGCAAAAAATCCTTGGCCACCGGAATTCAGACCACTGGCCAAAACTGTTTTCCAGACATCAGAACCTGAAATGGTCAGTTCAGCATCTGCGACAATTGGTGAGCCGTCTGCAAAATATTGATGCGGAACAGCCGGTGTTGTTGTTGTGCCGTAATTGACATGCGTCAATTGACTAAGTTTGCTATACAGTTTTCCCGGAATATAAGCCAGTAGCTCTTCGCCATCATCGGCTGCAAAGCCGTGTAACATGCCATCGTTGGCACCAACATAGATAATCGGTTCACGGTTTCTCCAGGTTCGGGTAAAGCTATGATAACCAGTGCCAGCGAATCCTGCATTTGGCGGACCCACATAATTAGGTGTGGAATGGACGATATCACCAAGAATCGCGGTTCTGGAACGCATCCCTGTGACATTGTTACCGCGTAAAAAACTGACTCTGTTCTCTCCTTCAGTATCGCTGTTACCGAAAGCATCCCTGTTAAGCAAGTCACGCTGAGTTGTATCGGTTAACCCGTCAATTTCTGACCAGGTGAAAGCAATACCATCATGAGTGTCTCGTCCGAAGGTAATAATTTCACGATTAATAGGTGACATGGCAGTCAGTTCTTGATTGGCATCCCATTCATTGGCACCAAACAAGCCGTTTGTATCCAGACTTTTAGAGATGAAGCTTCCGCTCCAGTCACCACTGTGGAACAATGCCAGATACACATGAGTATCAGAGCGCAGGCTGGTTGAATTTGTAGAGGCTGATGAGGCAGAGCCAAGTTTGGAAATTATATCTCCGAAAATAGTACTGAAAGCCGCTGAAAGTGAAGCAGAATCAGTCGCAGAATAAGCTGCTGTTGTTCCACCGGCATTGGCTATTTGATCCAGCAGCGTCGGATCAGCGCCATATGGCAATGAAAAACCGATCACATAGGTTTCAATTCCAGCATTTAATACATTGGCTGCAGCAGCCGCAGTTTGTTGAATCGCCTGAGCTGGATTTGCATAGGTGCTGCCATGTTGATCTGTCGATGGCAGGCCATCAGTTAACATGACAACAAAATCCTTGCCACAGGATTCAGGCAGGCTGTTATCCAGCAGGTGCGTTTTAGCATCCAGCAAGGTGCCTTCGATTGGAGTCAATCCGGCATTTTGTAATGGTAATGAAGCATCAGCTGGACCATTTGTTACAAACTGCGAGGTTGCTAGTTTATTATCGAGCTTGGTTTTTTGAGCTGAATCCAGGTTATCTACTGCGACATGAACCTGTCCACCACCAGGACTGGTGTTGACAAACCAGGTTTCGCTCACATAAGACCAGGTTAAATAGGTTCCGAAATCAGTGATGCCCAATGCGTAGTCACTGTCGGTTGGAACAAAACTCCAGGATTCAGTGCCTCCCCATTGATTGCTGAATCCATTTGGGTGTGTATCAGACCCTCCGGTTTTTTCTCGATAACAGGTATAAGGGTCTTGATTGGTCGTACCATCATCAAAATTTGCTGTTGCAGAATAACAGAACGCATTACCAAAGTTTCCACTTGCGTAAAAAGGCAGGTTTATATTGAAATGTATGAAATTTCCGTTGGATGTCGGGTTTGGAATGCGGAATCGTTTTGTCGTTGAATCTCGGTCACCTGAATAAGTCGAGTCATAATTAGATGGGTTAAAACTGGCATCATATGCAGCATCATGAAGATATCGATGAATCACGTTCTGCTGCTCATACGCCATCAAGCCCAGATTAATGCGCCCTAGATAGGTGGGAATTAATTGATCTCTGATGACGCCTCTGGCGATTTCCGATTTGCTGAATGAACTGGCGCCACCAACTGCAGCACCTGTTGCATCTTCATCCATGCTGTTTGAGTTATCCACCACAACCAGTATATTGGGTCTGGATGATGTCGTTGTAAACAATGGTGCATTGGCCAATAACAATGGCGCTGTGACTGGTGCAGCATAGCTCGATGCAGACAATATCGTGCTTATCAATGTTGTCAATACAAGGGGTTTTTGTTTTCTCAGGTGTGTCTTGTTCATTGTCTGCACTTTATATTTGTTTGTATCTGAAAATTCAAAGTAAATTTCAGTGTATTTTTTAAAAGGTTACGCTTGACTTGAGTGTTCGAGTGAGAGACCAGGCGATCTGTTCTCATTGGTTAAAGCATAAATTTTTCTCTTAAAATCACTTTGGAATGACCGGTTTTACCAGTCCCCACAGCGGTAATGACATAATAATATTTCCAGCTTGCTGCGCCTGGCGGCCAGACTTTTTTTCCCTCGATAATATATTTAGGCTGGTTTGTGACACCGGAGACATCGCTTACGCCTGTTTTGTCTCCATAACTGAGAAACTTGTTTAGTAATGGATTGCCATCACCATCTGAGCCTTCCAGTACTTCAACAGATGTTGAACCGGAAAAACAAAGTCCCTGACTACAATCACCAGAAAATCCGGTCAATCCACTAATTGCGTGCAGTGCCACCGCATCACTGTCCCGGCAGCCCTCACAACGTAAATCCTGTTCTGCGTCACGTAATGCCGCTTCAGCAGCCTGAAATGCAATATTGGCCTCATTATAATTTCCGGCCATTCGTTCTGATGTCACCGAGGTACTCAGCGTCGAAACGCCGACCAGTGTCATTAACGCCATAAAAATCAGAGTAATTGGTAATACAGCGCCAATTTGATTTTTCGTTATTTTCATTGTCATCATGGCAGTCGATTCCGTAATGAAATAGTTGAGGTGACCACTTTACGGGCAAAAGCATCAGAGTAGCTCACGCTTTTGTCCAGAACCTGATAAGTCTCAGAATTTGAATTGCTTTTGATTGGATTGTTGGAACGTAACAGGAGACCGATTTTGAGGCTGACAACCTGTTGCCATTCAGAACCACTAGCCGGCTTGGTTGAATTAACCGGTAACACTTTATTGGCAGAAACATATTTGTCAGTAACACTGTCGCCATCCGTGTCGATTCCATATAAAACACGGAACATATCGATGTGATCACCAAAATTCTGCACCGAACCGTTAGTGGCTAGACAGGACAACACTCCGGTATTCGGACCTTTTTCGTAATTAACTGTGGTTACCGAATATCGCACGATATGAATCGCATCGGAATTAGCGCTGACCCCGCAAATCTTGATTGGTTTGGCTGAACTGCCCTGAAAACGCATGTACAAGGTGTCATAGTTGCCATTGTCAGTTGCCGTGCCAAACAGAAAGGTACCCGGATCGAAGGTAATGCTCGCAGATGGATTGGTTAATGTGACGGATTGACTGACCAGACTGTCATCCCTTCCCAGTAATGGTTCGAATAAATGCCCGGCCATGCGTAACTGATTATTCAACACGGTGAGTATGTAACGGGAATTGTCATTCATTAACGATGAATCATCCGCAGCAAGATAACTTTTTTTACTGGACACAAATACCTGTATAATCGCCCCAAGGATTACCAATCCAACCAGCATTGCTACCATTAGCTCCACCAGGGAAAACCCGGATTGTTTCCAGCGTGTCAGTTTAAATTGCATCATCAAGGCCTGAAGGTGTAACTGAACGAATTAGAGTTCACATCGCCATCCACATTTTCATTCCAGCTTAACGTGATGGTATGAGTTGAATGCACGGTACAGTCGTCGGCATCAGAGTTATCGACATCATTGCAACTGATTGACAGACTGGCGCCAGGCAAGCGGTTTTTCACTTTGGTTACCCAGTGGTATAAATCGACTGCAGCCATTTCCCCGGCACTACAGGAACTGACGCTGGCAGAAGTCGTCGTCTGCATGCAACTGTGCCCAGGGTCTGTAACTGTCTCATCGTCATCAATATCAATATCATGAAAAACATTTGCATCCACAGCGACAGAATTCGCGCGAATTGCATCAGCAAGATCGTAGGCAAACTGGGTTGCATCAGTCCGGTATGTGGATGTTGCGCTGTTTTTTAAACCTGACATCTGTATACCGGCCATTCCCAGCATGCCAATGGATAACACCAGCAGACTGACAAGAATTTCAGTCAGGGTAAATCCATCCGAATGTCGTTTGTTCTTTATGTTGGGGTACATGATGTCACCGAAACTGCTCCGCTATCGCCTTTGAAAACACGTGACCGGCCAGAACCATTGACCATGATTACACTGGCATCGTGTTTATCGACTGAAAAATTTTTAACACTGGGACTACACAGCACAATCGAACCTGCTTGAGTTGCAAAACCTGTTGCTTCAAATCCAACCTGATTCTTGATTGCAGCCTGACCAATCAGCGTGAAATCTGTTCGGATTGCACTGTGAGCCATTAAAGGGTTTTCTGCCTGATCACTGAAATCACCGTCATTGTCTTCATCTGCCATCATTAACCAGCCATTATCCCAATTTGTCGAACTTGCAGAATTACAAACCGGATTGACCGCTTCAGGATCTGCTGTTGTACAAACATAAACCGGGTAACCTCGTTTGACAGCCTCATTTCTGGCCGCAGCCAATGTTTTTAATAATTCATTAGAAGTTGTTACAGACAAATTTCCGGCTATCAGGGATTGAAATCCTGGAACGCCGACAGCCACAATAATCGCAGCAATCGACATGGCCACAATTAACTCGATCACTGTAAATCCTTGCAGCGATTTGTTTAAGTTTGTCAACATCATCCTCAGTTATGCTTTTTCATATATCTTAACTATCGGAATAATTGGAATTTTCTTTACAATTTAGTGATCAACGGTTGAAACAAACGTGTAAACGGTCAAACTTTTTTCATTCACCGATATGAGTGTAGCCATAATTTCGTAACTTTTTGTTAACTAGGTGTTTTATTCGTATAATTAATGGTCAATCCGATTCGAATCAGTCTGTCACTGGCAATTTCTCGATTCAGTCAGTATGATTGACAGTTTTTTACTTCTCCTATGAAACAGTTATATCCGGACATAGAGCCGTATTCGTTTCGACATCTGGATGTCGACACCTTGCACAGTGTTTACTTTGAACAATGTGGTAACCCTGAAGGTCTACCCGTTTTGTATCTGCATGGTGGTCCAGCCTCCGGATGTAAACCCGATCACCGCTGCTTTTTCGATCCCGGGCGATACCGGATTATCCTGTTTGATCAGCGTGGTTGTGGCCGATCCAGGCCATATGGCGAGTTACAAGACAATACAACCTGGCATTTAATCGATGATCTTGAACAGATTCGTCAACATCTGAACATTGAACAATGGGTGTTGTTTGGTGGTTCATGGGGGGCAACGCTTGCCTTGCTCTACGCCCAGCGCCATCCCGATGCAGTGTCAGCCATGATCCTGAGAGGCAGCTTTCTGGCCAGGGATTCCGATTTACACTGGTATGCTGAATCTGGCGCTAACTGGATTTACCCCGAGATGTGGCATCAATTCATGACTTTGATCGACCATCAGGGTGTGGCCACGGATGTGATGCCGGTTTTTCTGGAATTATTGTTTAACGGCAACCAACAGCAACAGATGAATGCAGCGCTGGGCTGGTCTATCTGGGGAGCACAAGTCGCACTGGGTAATGCATTTGATCTGTCTGCCTTTCAAGAACTGGACCAGAAACAGGATCAGGAACAAATGCTGAAACAGGTCAAAATTGAGGCCCATTACGCCAGACACCGGTATTTTGTCGATAACAATCAGATTCTGGAGAACTGCACTGTGCTTGCACAGATTCCCACCACAATCATTCACGGACAGCAGGATCTTGTGTGTCCGCTAGAAGCGGCCTGGTCATTGAAAAATGCTTTACCCCAGGCCAGGTATCTCTGTTTGCCGAACAGTGGACATATAGCCAAAGGAGATGAAATGATCGACGCACTTGTTCATGCTACGGATTGCGTTGCCGAGCAGTTGTTGGTTAATACACATGGCTGACAACAAACGATTGATCATTGGCATCACCGGCGCCACAGGGGCGATTTATCCTTACCGGATGCTACAGATTCTTAGCGCACTGGACGATTGGGAATCACATTTAGTGATATCGGCGGCTGGAATTTTGAATATCCACTATGAACTGGATTTGAAAAAGAAAGATTTTTTTAATCTTGCCGACAAGGTTTACGATATCAATAATATCGCAGCGCCAATTGCCAGCGGCAGTTTCGAAACTACCGGTATGATTGTCGCGCCTTGTTCCATGAAAACCCTGGCCTGCATTGCGCATGCATTTTCAGATAACCTGATCAGCCGTTCCGCAGATGTTGTCCTTAAAGAACGGCGCAGACTTGTTGTCATGCCTCGCGAAACACCGTATTCACTTGCACACATCAAAAACATGCAAGCTGTGACTGAAATGGGAGGCATTATTTATTCGCCGGTACCGGCATTTTATATCCGCCCCAAGACCATTGCTGATCTGGTCGATGAAACTGTCGGGCGTGTTTTGCGTTTTTATGATGTTCCCTGTGATGACTTGTTAACACCCTGGCAGGGAATATAGCGATTTTGAACAACGCTTGGCATGATTCACACTCAATACAATTGACACACCAAAAATAAATCAACTATACCAGGCAAGTTATGAAACAACAGTTCCAACAGTGGGTGATGTGTATTATCGTGATGATGACTGTTATTCTCCCAGGATGTTCACAGCAATCTGTCCGTACAAAGCATTTTTCCCAACTCAAAGCGGAGGTTGATCGTCTCAAGGTTGATTTAATGGCTGCCAGAGCAGCGCATGGAACGCCGGCCAGTTTGTCGCAGAGTATGATGAAGCTCGCTGCAGAGGCTAAACCCAGCATTGTGTTGATCAGTTCTGATCTGTCGTTTGCCTATAAAACAGGCACTGGATTTATTTATTCCGAGGACGGATATATTTTAACCACTGACCATGTTGTCAGAGTCGATGTGCGTGCAGAAAAAGAAGACAAGATCGAGACGTTCTATACTGAATTCGTAAACATTGAATTCAGCGATGGTCGCAAAACCAAGGGTCAGGTCATAGGCATTGATCCCAAAACAGATCTGGCGGCAATCAAGATAGAGCCTGATGATCTGCCTGCGCCTCTGGCACTGGCTACGCATCGAGTTCAACAAGGTGAGCTGGCTTTTTCACTCGGACACCCATTGGGTTTTTCCTGGTCACTGCAATGGCGACCAATCAGCGCTGCTTACCGAACCGAAAAACTGTTTGATACCCCGGTTCATCAACTTGATGGCGGATTTCTGGAAGGTGATTCTGGTGGTCCGTTAATCGATTTGCAGGGAAAATTGATTGGCATGGTGTATTCGGCAATCAACTATAAATTCAAGGATGACAAGCAGCAAAACAAAACCATCGTTTACTCCTCTATAGGCTGGGCAATTCCGGCTGAGACCATCGCTGAAACAGCTCCAAAATTAATTGCCGGTGATTATAAAATTACTGAATGGAAACAGTGAACTGCAGGCAATTATTCACAAAAGTGTCAAATCACGTAAAGAATTTGAATTATTGACTACACTGAGTGTCAATGTGACAGGCTTTATGCAATACACCGGTTAAACAACGTTTGCACTGGTGTTTTAAGGCCATTCCGCGATTGATCAATTCAGTCAACACAGGTTGCATTCAGAATGACTGTGAACTGCCTGTCCAGTTGAACTGATCTGACCCGCTCGGGACTCATAACAACAACCGAAATTTAGCTCCTGGTTACAAACGCAATTCCTGATGGTATTTGCTTCATGCCTGATGAGAAAGGCTGGCATTGCAATATGTATTCTGCATGACGAGTCAAGCATTAGGGTAAGAATCAATTGGCGAAGCATGCCAAATTTCAATTCAGTAAAAGTCATTGGCTTTGCGACATAACGCTATTGTTTTTCAAAACTCAAGGACAGTCATCATGCTCAGGTTTTAAACCAATAGTCGACAATTAATAACTCTCCAAATCCATCTTTCGTGATTACTTATTCCTGAATTGAATGACATCATGAATTCCCGGCACTGGATGCGCTTTGAAATACTTGTTTACTGGTATTGTTAACGCAGTGGAGACGTTTGATCAAAAATTCAATACAACGAGTTAAATCATAATGAACATTACACGACATCAACACCAGACTCATCGAACTGGATTCATAAACAAAAGAGTAATTCTCACAGGTTTTTGCTTATTGCTGAACCATTGCCTGGCGCTTGCACAAACCATTGATCTGAGGCCGGGTGACAGCTTTGAAGATGCTGTCGAATCACTGCAAGCCGGTGATACCTTAATCGTCCATGCCGGTGTGTACTCTGACCAAGGGCGTATCAGCATTCATGCTCAGGGAACCTCCGATCAACCTGTTGTGATTAAAGCAGCGAGTGGAGAAGCAAGGCCGCTGATCACCAGACCTTCAGATGCACCTGTGCAAAACACCCTGAATATAGAGGGCGCAGCTTATCTTACTATTCAAGGGCTGGAGGTGACAGGTAACGGCGGTGACGGTATCAAGGTCAGCGGATCACCATCTCACCATATCGTGTTACAGGATCTGGTGATTCACGATATCGATGTCGGAATCAATACCAAGAACAATTCTCACAATTTCACCATTCGAAACAACCATATCTATAATACCGGTATTGATCAGGGTACTGGCGAAGGCATGTATATTGGCTGTCACGAAGGTGACTGTTCATTGAGCAATTCCCTGATAGCACATAATCTGATCCATGATGTTCTGCCAGGAACCACGCAGGGTGACGGTATTGAAGTTAAATTTAATTCGCAGAATATCATCATTCGCGACAATGTCATTTATAACAGACCGTTTCCGGGCATTTTCGTGTATGGTGGCGGAGCGCCCAATCTGATTGAAGGCAATGTTGTCTGGAACAGTCTGGAAGGTATCGCGGCAGTCTCGGATGCCATTGTGCGTAACAATATTCTGTTTGATAACGAAACCGGCATCATATCCTTTCATCATGTTGCAGTGCCGTATGTCGCCAACACAAGTTTTATTCACAACACGTTGTATAACAATCAACTCGGTGTGTTGTTACGCTGGGAAAATGCGACCAATATGGTGTTTGCCAATAACGCGGTCTATTCTCCCGGCCAGGTTGCTATTGACAGCCACAGCGGAGCCAATGCTGTTTCAACAAATCTGACCGAAGGGATCGCATTTGATGCATCGGCACATATCAATGACACCTCGTACATTGATGGACGAGCAGCTGAATTGGATTTTACCGATCTTGGTATTCTGAATTTCTGGCCGACATCTCAATCACCATTGGTTGCAGCAGCAGATCCAGCTTATGCAGTGACCCATGACTTTAACGGCCAAACCCGGCAATTCCCGCACGATATAGGAGCCTACCAAAGTAACGGCCAGGCATCCAATCCAGGCTGGCTGCCAAGCCCTGCATTCAAGCAAACCGTCCCGCAGGTTGCAACACCTACTGTTTCCACGCCCATTGATAACACGACCACTGTTTATTCAACATCGACCACAATCAACCATGGCTGGAAAACGATTCAAATACCGGACCCGGTGAGCTTTGAGCGCACTCCGGTTATTATTGCCGGAATTCCAACTTTAAATGGTTTTCAACCCGGTGTCGCTCAAATCAATAATGTTTCGCCTGGACAATTTGACATTCGTTTCAAGGAATATGAATATCTGGACGGCTTTCACCTTAATGAACAAATTGCAGTTATGGCAGGAGAGCCCGGACAGGTTCAGCTGGATGATGGAACTGTCATCGAATTTGGCTGGTTTGACTTGAATACATCACCGCGCTGGCAACCTGTATCATTTTCTGGCGCATTTCCACAAGCTCCAGCAGTTTTCCTGACAGTTCAGAGCGCTGACAATGATCGAGCTGTCATGGCCAGAAGTCGCAATGTCAACTCCAGTGGATTCCAGGCTGCTTTTTATCAACAGGAAAGTAACCAGAATCAGTTTATATCAGAACGTGTTGGTTATATGGCGGTTTATCATCCACAATCGAATGGAAACCTGACGGTGAACACCGACTCAGGCTCAGAAACTCTCAATTTTGAGATCAATGACAATTCGATGAATCATCAACCCTACACCATTAATAACCGCTCAATTCACATGCAAGAAGAGCAATCCCGTGACCCCGAACGTTTCCACGTCACGGAAAATGTTCAAACGTTTCAGCTCGGTGAACAATTATTCGGCCAGATTGCTTCTGCGAATGGCGACGATACAGCTGCTTTGAGAGTACGTTAACGAAGACTTAAACTATCAAGAGAATTTTCCAGGTCTCAGTCTTTTTTTTCGATGCCTGGACTGAACCGGGAAATTAAAAAATTGCTCCTGGTATCCTTTGAGATTTACCACAAGTCTCTAAAGGTGAAATTTTTCCCTAATAGACGGCATAATGCAGCATTGCTGACAGATTTACTGAGACTTGTGTTATTCGTAATCGCAGAATATTCCATGCCATAGTTGTCTGCGATGTCTGACCAGCGGTGATACTGTCCGTTGGTCAGATTCAGTCGTTCGCCGAATGGAGTGAGCTGATTTTCAAGCAGGTAAAAGGTGATATCGGCAATATCATCTCGATGAATGAGATTGACGATTTTGTTGAAGTGTTTGATACGGCCTTTTCTCAGCCATTCGATCGGCTCTCGTTGTGGTCCGAAAATGCCGCTCAGTACCAGAATGGCAGCGCCTTGC
>JAHZJL010000071.1 GCA_022600935.1 Gammaproteobacteria bacterium | reverse complement strand
TGGCAAACCAGGCAACGCATCTGGTAAATCAGTTGTTCATAACGTGCTGCGTGTTCAGGGTCATCGAATTGTTTCAGATTGAACGCAGCTCCAGCGAGATTAAACACGCTTCCCAGAATCAATATCACACTGATGAATGCAATGCGGAAAGTCATGCCGGCTCCTGTTCCAGTTCCTGCAAGAGCGGTTTGATAGTAGAACACAAATCGTCCCAGGATATCGGGCCAATATGTTTGTAACGGATAATGCCTTTTTTATCGATCACAAACGTTTCCGGGACACCGTAAACACCCCAGTCCATTCCGGATCGCCCATTCTGGTCCATAACCGATACCTGGTAAGGATTGCCCAGTGCAGATAACCAGTTTCTGCCATCTTCAGGGTTGTCTTTGTAATCCATTCCAATCAGATTGATGTTGTCCTGTTTGACCCAGGCATTCAATACGGGATGCTCAGATCGGCATGCGACGCACCAGGATGCCCAGATGTTCAACAGCCAGACCTGACCGAGTAAGTCTTTGCTGTTGACGGCTTGTTGAGGATCATCAAGACGAGGCAGTGAAAATTCAGGTGCTGGCTTTCCGATCAGCGGAGAAGGAATTTTGCGTGGATCCAGTTTCAGACCGGCCCATAACAGAGCCACCAACAGTAAAAAAACAGTCAGTGGGATTAACCCGCGTAAAATCATAATGTCAGATTGTTTGTGTTGCTGTTTGACGAACGTTGTTTTTAATGGTCGAGTGTTTGAATTGTTTACGGTAACGTGGGTCCAGTGTGGCAATCAGTCCGCCACAGGCCATAAAGACCCCGCCAAGCCAGATCCAGCGTACGAATGGTTTGACATAAACCCGCACACTCCAGGTATCAGGCTGGTCCAGTTGTTCGCCCATGGCTATAAACAGATCCCGGGTCAATGCAGCATCAATGCCGGCTTCGGTCATCGGCATATTGCGTACATTGTAAATCCGTTTCTGTGTTTGTAATTCAAATTGATCACCCGCTGCGGAAGTTACCGAAAACACACCTTGATGGGCGCGATAATTGGGTCCCTTGATCTGATTGATAGCAGTTAGCGTAAACTGATAATCACCGAGTTCAATGCTGCTACCGGGGGATAATCTGACATCTTTCTCAATCGAGTATTCAGAGGTTAACGCAATTCCGATAATAAACACAGCAATACCAAGATGTGCGATTGTCATTCCGTAAAATCCAAGAGGTATTGACGTTGCGGTACGGAAGCTGAATCCACGTTGGCGAAAATGCTCGGTAACCGCGTCCAGTCCGGAAACAACCACCCAGACTGCCAGGATATCAGCGATCAGGGCACTGATTGAAAAGTATGGCAGAAAGAATGTCAGTAGCAGGCCAGTGATTACACTGAAAAGTAATCGGGTTCCTGTTAATTGCAATAAGCGTATCAGTGAATCCTTGCGCCAGCGGCTCCGAACACCGAGACCCACCAGTATTGCCAGTGGCGCCATGAGTGGAATGAACACAGCGTTGAAATAAGGCGGCCCCACAGAAATTTTGCCCATTTGCATGGCATCGATGATTAATGGATACAAAGTGCCTAATAATATACTGGCAGCAGCGACAACAAGCAGGATGTTGTTGATCAGCAAAAAGGTTTCCCGCGAAACCAGTTCATAACTGACCGGGCTTTTGACGTGCGCGGCGCGGATTGAATAAAGCAGCAATGACAAGCCGATCACCAGCGCCAGAAATATCAGGATGAATACACCGCGGGTCGGGTCAGTTGCAAAGGCATGTACGGATGTGAGTACCCCCGAGCGCACCAGGAATGTACCCAGCAGGCTGAGACTGAATGCAAAAATAGCCAGCAACACGGTCCAGGCATGTAACACTCCGCGTTTATCGGTTGCCGCTAATGAGTGAATTAATGCCGTACCGACCAGCCAGGGCATAAACGATGCGTTTTCAACCGGATCCCAGAACCACCAGCCACCCCAGCCCAGCTCGTAATAAGCCCACCAGCTACCCAGAGTGATACCCAGAGTCAGAAAGATCCAGGCCATATTGGTCCAGGGCCTGGACCAGCGTGCCCAGACAGTATCCAGTTGTCCACCAAGCAATGCAGCGACTGCGAATGCGAACGGGACAGAAAAACCGACATAACCCATATATAACATGGGAGGGTGAATAGCCAGACCAGGGTCTTGCAGTAATGGATTCAGATCAGAACCGTCAAACGGGGCAGGGATAAGACGGCTGAAAGGATTTGAGGTCAACAGGATAAACAGTAAAAAGCCAAGGCTGATCATGCCCATTACTGAAATTACTCTGGCCAGCATGGCTTGCGGGATGGTTTTGCTGAAAATGGCCACAGCAGTGGTCCACGTTGACAATACTAAAGCCCATAGCAACACGGAGCCTTCGTGCGCACCCCAGACCGCGGATATTTTGTACATCAACGGTAGCTGTGAATTGGAGTTTGATGCGACATACTGAACCGAAAAATCATCATTGATAAATGAGATTGTCAGACATAAAAAAGCCACACTGACGCAAATGAATTGTGCGTAAGCCGTCGGTCTGGCCAAATTGATCCAGGGTTGAACAGACAGGGTCGCTCCAGCCAGAGGAATGACAGACTGGATGACGACAACACAAAGTGCTAACACCAGAACGAAATGGCCTAACTCAGGAATCATATGGTTGTCCCGGATATTGGTTTTGGACAGATAAGCAAAATTGAAAAGAGCTGTAGAAGCTAAGGATGATATCAGGTTTTATATTGACAGGTATATTGGTCTGTTATGACTCTAACATCCAGGGGTTGCAAAAAAAGTATATAGTTTGCTGATTTAGAACGGATTAAAGTTACCAGGCTTTTGGTAGTTGTTTCCTGATGATGACCTGGTTTGAATCAAGTTCGATATACCCGCCTTTGGATAATTCCTTGAAAATCTTGCTGACCATTTCCCTGGATGAACCAATTCGGTTAGCCAGCTCCTGCTGAGTTGGTTTTGTCTGTATCACGTAATTATCGCCTTCCTGGACAGCCATACTCATCATGACCTTGACAAGGCGACCATAGACATCACAAAGCGCAAGTATTTTAACATTCTCTGTTAGATCACGTATTTTTGCAACAAGTTCCTTCATGATAGAAAGACTGGCCTTAGGATTTTCATCCAGCCACTGGTTAAAGTTTCTTCTGGAAATAACTACAAACACTGATTTGCTTTCAGTAATCACTGTGGCAGAGCGGGGTGATTCATCCAGTAATGCGTATTCACCAAAACACTGTCCCGCAGCTTCAGTACCCAGACACACTTCCTTGCCTCCTTCATCCGACAAACAGATTCGGACTTTACCGGAAGCGATGATATACAAAGCGTCTCCTGTTTCACCCTCACTAATGACGATTGAGTTTTTCGTATAGGTTTTGGTGGAAGCATGTTCGGCAAGAGTGGTTAACGCAGTCGTACTCAGGCCGGAGAAAATTGGAACCCGTTGCAGTGTCTCTCTAAGATCGTAAAACATGGTGAATCTCGATGCTTGCTTATGTAAAAAAATAACGGGGCTTAAAGCTGTATTAAACACCTGTGGTACGTCATCACTATACTGCGATGGCTAATGACTGTAAACAACAAGTTAGCGTGAATAATCACGCTGAGTGAAGGTGGGTTTATCCTGGATACTCAATGCAGGATACGGCTTGAATGAAACAGGCAAATAGCAGAGGTTAAAACCGGTTAGTTCGATGAGACATTGTGTCAAGAGCAGCTCGGTTGGTTATGACGATAGTGTTCTTTTGAGTCTGTGATGCAGTTAATCCACCTTTAAATCCATTCTGTGTAGAAGGTCTTGAGAGCAGATTGCCTGATTCATATTGCTGGTTTAATTCAAGTTGCTGGGCAATCGTCAAAGGGGCTGTATTGGCACAGAATTTCCCGGCACAGAACTGGATGCGATGAACCACTTCCGCCTGGACTGAAAATGCTTGCAGCAAGATCACTGTCAGAAAAAATTTACACATCTATACACCTAATTCTGTGAACTGTTTCACAGTTTAACACGTGCAATTTGCAATTGTTTTCTATTTGTCATCGGTTATAACGACTTGATTAACAATTTCTGGTAGGCGTTCACACACTGTCATTAATGTTTTAGATATACATCAATAGTAATAAACCAATTCTCTGCTATACCTTATTTAGTGACAAGTCCTTGACGGGAGGATTTATCGATTAACAAATAGTTTTAAAGATAAATAAAACTAGTTTATTAAGACACGAAAAAATGTATTAATCTGACATGTTGCCAGATAAAAGATTTTGTATATTCAGGAAGTTGGCGCTTTATGCCGGGTTGTGCCTGTCAAGTGTCGGGAGTCAGGTTTTCGCCGAAAATACTGACAAAATAGGCTATGCATTGTATATCGAGTCTGAACAATCCGCTGTGATACATAGTACTCATAGTGATTGTCACGCAACTGATTTTATGTATCCGTTTCCGGTGATTGCCAAATCACTGGGATCCGAGTTTGAACTCAATTCAGAAGAGCAAGTACTGACTGTCATCAGAGCTCAGGATAAAGCGGTATTCACGTTGTCTTTCAAAGATGGCCTGGTGACTGCCAATGGCCAGAAAGTCGGTTATGTGCCGAATATCGATCAGGTTGATATAAAGTCACTGTCGCTCAATCAATCCGCGATTGAAGTGTTGACCGGAACCCATGTTCACTGTAATGCAGCCAATCGCAGCATTGAACTGAATCTGGATAAACGTTTGAAGCCGCAATTCGGTTTTACCCTGTTTGTTGACGGCAGGCCATTGGCTGCGGTTGAGCGATTACCGCGTTCTATAGGTACAGTGTTGTTATTGCCACTGGAGCCAATTGCCAGGGAACTGAACCAGACCCTGACCCGTGTCGACGGCAATACCATTGAGATTTTCCGGATTCAGGACAGTGTTACTTTTTCCCTGAATTTGCAGTCCGGGCTGGTCAAGATGAACGGTACCCCGATTGGCATTACGCCGAATATGGCATTCGCCGTCCAGGATCAGTTATTGTTGCCATCAACAGCAATTGAAACTCTGACCGGTACCAATGTCAAGATCATCCCTGGTAAAAACAATATTGAAATCAACCTGGACGAACGCCTGACGAATCGAGTTCTGCCGGGTGACAATATCTACGGCAAAGCATCATCCACCGGTTTTGTCCCCGAGACATTGGACTTCTATATTGGTAACCAGAATCTGAATACATTGACGTTTCGCAGTCATGTTCATCAATTTAATACCAGGTTTCGCTATGAAGTGCCTGATTTTCCCCAAAACCTGGAGCAGACCCAACCCTCCTGGGTAGCGCTTGAATTTGATTCGCTCAGTGGTTATGGCGGTAGTTTGGGGGACTATAACAGTACTCATCGTGAATTGCGTGAAATTGATGTCTCTCGGTTGCGCGGCGTGAGCATGAATAAACGCATGAATGATGGATGGTTACTGGGAGTTGCTGGTCTACCTCTTGTTGGTTCAAAGCAACTGGATGATACGAATGATGTATCAAATGCCAATAATTCTGTGAATCAGGTGTTTTTTTCCAGAAACAGAGGCATCACGTCCAGTTTCGACGCATTGCAGTTATCCCGGCCTGAATTTCAGGGATTTGCTGCCGGAGTTCGCTATTTGCATGAGAGTCGATTGTGGGAGGTTGGATTATCCGGTCGTAACAGTATTAATGGCGATTCTGCGCGAATTGTCGGCAATCTGTTCAGAACCTGGCGTCACAGCAAAGGGTTTCTGGAAAATGCGTTTACCAGTGTTAACCTTGATCTAGGTGGATTTACCAATGGTAACGACGGCCCGATAGATGCACGAATTCGCTTGAATCATTCATTGAACCCTGTTGATTTTCTACGCATCAATCTAAACAGTGATTATTTCGGTGTCAATTTCCAGAATTTTGACTTATCGAGTCAACGTGGAATTCAACTGCAAAACATACCAACCAATGCCAGCGATCAGACCCGGACATCGTTGTCGTTTAATTTCAATCTTCCACATAATGCCGGATTCAGCGTATTCGGTAACTGGTCCCAGACCGGAATTCGCTCTGATTATGTCGGTAACAATGTCACCTACGGAGCCAATTTAGCGTTAAGACCATTCAGATTGTCACCCTGGACATCGATTACCTATTCACGCAGTCTCGGCAAAACTACCGAACAAGATTATTCATTAACCGATGAGACCGTGTTCATATGGGCTAATCAGGATATTGACTGGTTTCGTTATTCAGCCCGCTTTGAGTACGATTTACTCAATAACAATCAACTTGCATCTTTGAATTTATCGCATAAACCCATCGAATACCATTTTGCGGATCAGGCAGTGATCAGTGCCAATGCCATTGCCACCGGTATCTGGACTGATCAGAGTGGTTTCAAGGTCAATCTGGGTGGGCGAATTCATGCTGACAGTGGACATCTGTTGGGTAAACAATGGAAAATCGGCGCCGACTTTACCCGTTTTCAACCATTACCCAGCCTGGTCTCAAATCAGGATGGGTCAGACATTGGCTCGGCAAATTCGCTGAATGATACCCAGGCCAGTAATTTTCTGTCCGTTTTTTCCAGTTACAAGATCAATCGTGATTATGAGCTGGGGCTGAATTACTTATCCGACTTCGAGGATCAGCAAACCATCAGATTGAGTTTGAGAGGGCATATCGGTTTTAATCCACCAAGACGTTATAACAATGCGTTAAAAGGACGCGGAGTTATCAAAGGACGGGTCTTTATTGACAGCAATGGTGACGGTTTATTTCAGGCTGACGAGAAGCCATTGGGAGGTGTAATTTTACAGGTGGAGGGAACCCGACTCATGCTTAGAACTGACCCGGATGGATATTATACAATCGCGAATTTACCAACCGGCAGTTACCGGCTGACAGTCGATGAAAGACGACTGCCACTGGGTTTGATCCGGGAGTCGGCATATATTCGCTACGCCACAATTGGAGACGGCCAGATCACCGAATATGATATCGCCATGATACAAAGCGGCCAGATCAGAGGCCGTTTGTTTATAGACAGCAATCACAATGGCGTACTCGACAAGGGTGAAAAAGGACTGGAAGGCGTCAGGTTGCTATTAAATCCGGGTGGGTTACACACAATCACATCGGCATTCGGACAGTTTGCATTTGATGAATTGGAGACTGGAGAATATCAGATTCAACTTGATGAAGATAACCATCAACACTGGACAATTTCAACGCCTGACGATGTGTTGACTACCAAACTGCTAACTGATCAACGGTTACATAAAATTAATATTCCGGTGAATTGAATTCTGTTTGAACAGGGCTCAACCATTACTGAATATCTGCATTAACTAACAAGGTATTAATTTCCCCTCGCTTAAATCGCGCCAAGTTCATCTATCGCATTTACCGGGTGACTTAAACACCTTGAACAGTAAACATGCACTTCATAATAGAAATCACTATTCATCGATGTGAATGACCTTAAAAAATGCAGTTGAAACAGACTGAAGGTTCATTTTTCTTGTATGAATCTCTCATTATCTGGTGGTATCGGAATAGTTTTCGTGACTCAGTACACATACTCTTGTTAACACTGTCATTGACCCCTTCTGTTTTCACTGTTTTGGACGATAGTTATATTAGTAGAATTATCGTCAATGTGTAAATGAAACTTAAAGGTGAAAATGATGAAAAAAACCGTATTAAAACGTTTGGCAATCGCAGCTGGTGTTGCAACTGCCATTGCAGCGCCAGCGACTCAGGCTTCGATTATTGATAATCCATTTTTCAGAGTACTGGGTGTCGTAATTGTCTGGGGAGCTGATAGCGGAGGAAGTGCTCCGATCGCATCTGATTTTGTTTTAATGACTACCGGTTCTGGTAACGCAGGTGCAGATATTATTGCTGGTGATGTCCATGCTGTGGTGACCGGTTCTCTGAATCCAATTCCAACAATCACTGCAGACGGTTCTTTAATGAATATCACAAATGCTACTAGTGGAGGTGTATTTACTGATAATGCACCAACTGGAGTCCTGGATGCTGCCGATGCTTTAACAGCATTTGGTTTGGATGCCACAACTGATGTCGGTATTACCAATACCGTTACGCACAGTTTTTATGTTGCTTCAAATACAGCGTTTGATATTCAGGCAACCACTGCTCTCGATGCAGCCAGTACTGGAGATATCGGTGGTCTTGGTTTGGCAGGAATTGGTTACGATCTTGTTGTAACTCCCTCTGGAACTGATGGTGGGTTGGCATTTGGTGGAAATGCGCAGGATCCGGGCACAGGTGGCACCGGTCCTGTATCAGGTACTGATTTGGCTGCAATCAATGGTACATTCGTCTTTGATGGTGGACAAAGAACTGCTGCATCAACTGGCGCTATCGCAGCTCAGTCTGTTCGATTTGATGCGACATACACGCTGGGTGGAGCGACCGGTTATGATTTAAGTCAAGGTACTGGTTTGTTGTCAGCCGATGTAACTTACACAATCTTCGTGCCATAAGCAATTTTCAGTTATTGAATTTGTCAGCAAAACCGTCTCTAGACGGTTTTGCTGTTTATATTCTACTGAAATGCTGAACCACGTATAACCATATAATCTGGCAATTATAATGATTCTTTCTATACTTACAGAAGGATTTAGGAGAATGGTCAGTCATTATCCTGTCACGGGATATACCGAGACTGGCGCGTGGAGAGTTCAGTGAAATACAGAATCAATCATCGTTTTATTTCTGCAAATGTTTTGATGCAATTGGTTTTTATTGTATCAATATTCTTGTCTGACCAGGTTTACGGTTTCGGAATCGCAATATCACCGACCACAGTAGAAATGGTTGTCAAGCCAGGTAGCCAGCATCGCCAGACAATTACAGTTCAAAATGTCCATAAAAATAAAACCCTGGCACTCACAGTCGGAGTTGCGGACTGGTCGCTGACCGATCAAGGGCAGCTTGAATTATTTGCTCCAGGTACATTTGATCAAAGTGCGGCTGAATGGATACGCTTCAGTCCGGCATATTTTTCCCTGAAACCAGGAGAAACGCGTCAGGTTCAGGTTGATGTATCAGTACCTGTTTTGATGGAAAAAGCAGGGGAACGGAAAATCGGGATTTTGATCTCGACCCTCCTGCCATCAGATGACAAACGACCTGAAAAGTCGGGTGTATGGAACCGTTACCAGGTTGCAAGTTTGTTCTATCTGGCTGTGCCAGGCGCTAGAGAAAAAACACCTGTGATCAAATCTGTGCAATTACAGGATATGGCAAGTGTAAACCCTGTAATCGAATTCAGTGCCGAAAACCAGGGTGATTATCATGCCCGTCTCAAAGGACATTTGATTCTAAAGCATAAAAAACTTGACAATACATTAAAAATTCCAGTGGAAGGCGTGCTCACGGCAGGACAAACCCGTCAATTTAAAATTCCTGTCAAATTGACTGAGGCTTCGCTACCTGCGGGTCAATACCAGGTTGAGCTGGATCTGGAAGATCGGTTCAAACTTGATGATGGTGGTGCTGATCAGGTTATCAGGATTCAAACTAAATTACCTGTGATTCGCGTTGCAGAACCACTGGTATCCATGAAGTAGCTGGCCATGTATCGCAGTCTGTTGCTTGCTCACCGCTTGTTATCTCTGGTCACCGTAGGATTGTTGTTTAACAGCAATTCACTTGCCAGTGTGATTGACAATGATTTTTATTGTCGGACGTATGGTTGTGTCATGATGTCCGACGGAGTTGGTACTGATGTGTATGATGTTTATATTTTTGCAACTGGCGGCACGGTGGCAATCGGTAATCCGCTGATTTCCTGGTCAGGTAATCCGATTAATGGTGCAGGTACGGTCAGTCCGGTCGAAACCGGAACCATTACACCGGTTCCTTCAACACTGCCAGGCGCTGGCAATGGCACCAGACTGGCCATCGACACCAATGGTAACGGAGCTGGCGATATTGCAATAGCAGATAACAATAGCAATGGGTATCTGGATGCAGCTGATTCAGTGAATGCGTTTTCGATCACTGGTTCAACTGATATCGTGTATCAGGGCAATACAGTTGCTCACAGTTTTTACCTGACTTCCCGAAATACAGCTCACGATCTGCGAGCCAGATCGTTTGTCAACAGTGCTGTTGCAGACTATGGAACAGCAGTGGGTTTACCGGATATCAGCTTTGCAGTTTCCACGACTCAAACCGGAAATGATGCTGGTATTTCTTATGGGGCCAGAGCGAACAATGGCGGTTTTACACCAGTAGCAGGGATTAATGATCTGGGAGATATCAACGGAATCTATACATCGATCGCCTTGTTTACGCGGAACGGAGGTATTCGTCAAAGTCCAGATAATGCCAATACTCATGTATACAATCAATCAATCCGTTTCAATATGAATTACGGATACCCGGTTCTGGATCTGTCACAAGGGGATGGAACCATTCAGTTCAGAGTTGAATATACACCGTACAAACTTTGATTGACTCTTGTTATGCGCCGCTTAGTAATAATTGTTAGTTTATTTATAACTCAGTCCATCCAGGCTGAATGGATTGAAGCTGAAATGCTCGGTGCAGCCAATACCGTCTGGAT
>JAHZJL010000070.1 GCA_022600935.1 Gammaproteobacteria bacterium | reverse complement strand
GTGAGGGTGTAAACCGGCAAACTGGCTAATTGCATGAAACTGTGCAACATACAAAGGGAATGGGTCGATGCCGACGATCAGTTGTGCGCCCTGGGCCAGCATTCGCCAGCCAAAATATCCGTTACCGCATCCAACATCCAGAATTACGCGGTTCTTGAGTGGTTGAATGGAGTTTATCAATCGATCCCATTTTAAGTTTGAGCGCCACTCAGAATCAATCAATACTCCACAGATTTCAAAAGGACCTTTGCGCCAGGGGTGAAATTGTTTCAGTGTTTCCCTTAGTATATTCTGTTGTTGTCCTGTTAAAGAATCAGTATTTCCAACTTTAACAATCGCGTTATCTGCATTTAGTTTGAATGAATGGTGATTGAGTGTCGATAACTGGCTTAGTGCAGCGCACCAGTTTTTCCATTTACCGTGGGTTTCCAATTGTTGGCTGTGAGACTGCTGTAATTGAGATGACGCAAGCCATTGTTTTAGTCTTGGGTGTTCAATAACAGACGCTAGATTTTCAAAGGCGATCATTTAATTGCGATCATTGAGATAAAGTTAAAACACTGGAACCATGTTGTCACAAATTTGAATCCGGTTTTAGCAAGGCGTTGCTGATGTGTTTTCAGTGTTTCCGGAATCAATACCTTTTCAAGGGCAGTACGTTTTTGACTGATTTCCAGATCACTGTAACCATGCAGTTGCTTAAATGTATGATGAACTGTCTGCTGCCATTGATTTTCCCGAGCTTCAGTGAAATTTATTTTCTCGGATAAAATCAATATACCTCCCGGCAGCAAACCGTTGTAAATAGCATCAATACAGTCTTGTCGGTCTGCTATTGGAACAAATTGTAATGTTAAGTTCATCACTACGACTGAGGCATTTTCTATTTTAATGTCTCGCACATCAGCACAGATAATATCGGGACTTAATTCGAGTTTGGCCTGGTTCAGGTACTCATGGCAACGTTGAATCATTGCTGATGAGTTATCCACGGCAATCATTTTGCAACCAGTGTCAGGGATTGCGCTGCTTACTGCCAGTGTCGAGGCGCCAGTTGAACAGCCCAGATCATAACAGTTGGTGTTCGCTTGTGCATATTGGTGAGCAATTGAAGCAATGCCTGTGAGCAATGTTGAATACCCTGGAACGGATCGCTTGATCATGTCGGCAAAAACAAGGGCGACTTTTTCATCAAACACAAAATCAGAGATGGATGAGTGAGCTGTGGCAAATAAATCATCGTGTGCTGGTTTAGTTGTCATTTTTAGTTTCAAAATAGGGATAAGTTTGTCATGATACTGCGTTTTATTGAGCAATAAAGGTTGAATGAATGGAGGACATTGAGCGCATTAAAACATATCTGTTACGCTTGCAGAATACTATCTGCTCTGCACTTGAATTACATGAGACTTCAGTTAAATTTGAAGAGGACGCATGGCAACGTCCAACAGGTGGCGGCGGACTGACCCGGGTGCTTGCAGATGGCGATACTTTTGAACAAGCAGGGGTTAATTTTTCACATGTGTTTGGCGATAAGATGCCTGCTCCGGCTACAGCACTAAGGCCAGAGCTGGAAAATTGTAATTTTCATGCACTTGGTGTGTCGCTGGTTATTCATCCACGAAACCCGTATGTACCGACTGCACATGCTAATGTTCGCTATTTTTTCGCTGAAAAACAGAATCACCCCTCCGTATGGTGGTTTGGTGGTGGTTTTGATTTAACGCCGTATTATCCATTTGAACAAGATGTTGTGGAATGGCATCAATATGCCAGTGATGCATGTCAGGCATTTGGGCCTGATGTGTATCCACGTTATAAAAAGTGGTGTGATGACTACTTTTATCTAAAACATCGCGATGAAACCCGTGGAGTTGGAGGCTTATTCTATGATGATTTAAACATATGGGAGTTTGAGCGCTGTTTTGAATTTATGCAAAGCGTTGGCAATCATTTCTGCAAAGCCTATTTACCAATTGTACAACGCCGCAAGAATAATACCTATGGTCAACGACAACGCGAATTCCAGTTATACAGACGTGGTCGGTATGTTGAGTTTAATCTACTGTATGATCGAGGCACAATGTTCGGATTGCAATCTGGAGGGCGTACTGAGTCGATTTTGATGTCGTTACCGCCTGTAGTCAATTGGCGTTACCACTGGAGCCCCGAGCCCGGAAGCCCGGAGGCTGAACTTTACGAAAACTATCTCAAACCACGCGAGTGGATAAATCGATAAAGTAATGTGCGACTGATTGATTAGGCTGATGAGTTCATGCGTGCAAGTGCAGCCCGGTTTTTCTCGATCAGGTGATCGATCAGTGCTTGAACAGAGCCTTTGTTTTGATCAATAATCTCTGTAAACTGATTTCGATAGTTACTGACAAGACTGATGCCTTCAATGATTATATCGTAGACTTTCCAGTCACCAGCTTTGTTAACCATTCGATAGCTAATTGCAACTGGTTGACCGCCAGAACGATCAACCTCAATTTTAACAATGGCTTTTTTAGCATCGGGCTTTAGCTTCAGAGGTAGATGCCGAATGCTCCAGTCTTTATATGAAGCATAAGCTGAGGAATAGAGTCGAACCATTGTGTTTTTGTATTCCTGTTCAAATGCGGCGCGCTGTTCAGGGGTCGCTTTTTTCCAGTATTTACCCAAAGCCAATGCAGAGACACGAT
>JAHZJL010000069.1 GCA_022600935.1 Gammaproteobacteria bacterium | reverse complement strand
GAAGGGCTGCTAGAGGAAGGTTATCAAGGCGCCTATGACAGTGTTCAGCGCTTTGTGAAACAGTGGAAGGTTGAGGCTAAGAACAGTCCTACCGTCAAGCAGGCCTTTATTCCTTTGGCGTTTAAACCCGGTGATGTGTGTCAGTTTGACTGGAGCCAGGAAACCGTTGAATTGGGCGGTGTCGTACAAACCATTAAAGCTGCCCATTTTCGTCTGGCCTATAGCCGCAAGATGTTTGTGATTGCCTATCCACGTGAAACGCAGGAAATGGTGCTGGATGCGCATAATCAGGCGTTTGCCTTTTATGGGGGTGTCCCACTACAAATGATCGATGACAATCTGACCACTGTTGTTGATGCGGTCTTTGTCGGTAAAGAACGTCAATTCAACCTGCGATTTATGACGTTAGCCAATCATTATTTGTTTGAACCTGTTGCCTGTACACCCGCGGCAGGTTGGGAGAAAGGCCAAGTGGAAAACCAGGTGGGTAATATCAGAGAATGGTTGTTTACGCCCCGCGCTAAATTCGCTACGTTTTCAGAGTTGAATGCGTGGCTAGGGCAACGTTGTGAAGAGCGATCAGGTCGTCGGCATCCGACCCTGCCATCACGAACCATTGCTGATTGTTTTCAAGACGAGCAGCCGTTGTTACGAGAGATAACCGTACCGTTTGCAGGCTATGTTGAACACTTGCTACGCGTTTCCAGTACGTGCCTGGTCAGCGTTGACCGCAATCGTTACAGTGTACCGGCAAGATGGGCAGGACGCGTGGTGTCAGTCAGGGTCACTGCGAATACACTCAGCATGGTCGCTGATCATGAAGTGATTGGTCAACATGAACGCTGTTTTCTGCGTGATCAGTTAATCTGTAATCCCTGGCATTATTTGCCTGTATTGGACAAGAAACCCGGTGCCTTACGCCACGGCGCTCCCTTTGTGGATTGGGACTTACCCGTGTCGATACAAACAGTCCGTGAGCAACTGCTGCAACAGAAAAAAGGCGATCGCGCTTTCGTTGAGCTGTTACTGTTGGCTCGCGAATCTGGACTCGAGGTGCTTGAAACGGCCTGTGAACTGGCTTTGGAATCCGGTGTGATCAGTGGCAGTGTCGTTCAGAATGAGATGAGACGCCTGATTGAACCACCCCGCCCCAAAGCACTGAAGGGTTGTCACACTGTCGAACTAGCCACTGAACCTCAAGCTGATTGTCAGCGCTATGATGATTTGTTAGGAGGTCGTTATGTCCACTGATCTCTTAACTCAACTGAAGGGTTTACAGCTGTACGGTATGGCAGAGTCCTGGTCTGAGCTAAAGGCTGAAGCCCCACAGCGCAAACAATCGTTACTCCCCGAAAACATGCTCAGTCGCCTCATCGAAGCCGAACAGGCAGACCGCAAAGCACGCAGCCTGAGATATCAGCTGAAAACGGCTAAATTTCCTATTCATCGTGATTTGGTTGGATTTGACTGGACAGAAACCTCTCTTCCGCAACAACAAATGGAACAGCTGGCGACCGCAGGTTTTATGGCCGATGCGCATAATCTGATTCTGGTTGGAGGCACAGGAACCGGTAAACCTCATTTGGCCACTGCGCTCGGCGTGACCGCCATTCATCAAGGCAAACGGAAACAATGGGGTCGTACTCGATAGAAAGCATTCACTTTATCAAAGTGTAACTCATCACCTCATCGAATTTGTTCCCAAAGGATACCCGGAAGTTCAAGCCTGTCCCACCCTGTATCAGCGGTCAGGATCAATTCGCCAGTCATCAAACCCAGTTGCAGACAAACGCGATCAGCCAGTGAAATACCGAAGTTACGGCAAGGCTCCCACAAAGCAGCGCAACCTTCTGCTTGGTCCGCATTGAATGGCACAATTTTTAAACCAACCGCTTCAAGATCCTGACGAATATTGGCAGCCAGAGGATCGTACTTCATTAATTTCTGAACTACCTCAGACCAGTTGACCGAGCTAATGGAACAATCATGGATGACGGATTCCACGCGACCGGCTCCAGGTTCATTTTGGATCATTGCAATCAAGGCGGAAGCATCAATAATCACTGATTTTCTTTTTCCGCTGCCTTACGGCGGTCCTGAACCAACTCTTCAGAGAGGCTTTCATCGATGAAACTGAAACGGTTTTTCAACTTCTGGATCACATCGTCGGTTTTTTCCAGAACGATTTTTTTGTCTTCCAGATGCAAGCGTAATCGCTGGCCTTCCTTGAGTTCCAGCAATTTGCGTACACTGGCCGGGATAACAATCCGTCCATTTTGTCCGAGTGAGATATTCAAATCTTGCATGGCAGATCCATAAAATACCATAAATTATATCATGGCAAGTGTTAATGTATACCAATTATTGTACTTTGCCAACTACCATTCAAGGTACGTTATGAATCTGATTATCGATCCGCAGATAGCCATAGAATGCAACGTTGAGACAACAGGTAACATGAGAAATTACTGAAACGAGCAGACATGCTTCATGTCAATAACAATGTAAAATTGAACCGGTCGCTCCCCTAGCAAGCGCGCAGCTTGAAACTGCGAGCATCACTGGATTACTCAATTGTTAACAGTTCTCAATGGCCACTTAAATGAGTCAAATCACACAACAATATCGGTAACTCTAAAATTTCTGCGAATTATTTTCGACCACTTCCATTGATCAAGAGCCAATCGAAAACAACTGTCGCACCCAGATAAACAAGTCTGAGCAAACCGCAACACAACCATAATCAATCAGTTACAGATAAAAAAGTTTTACCATTGAGTCAACCTGACTCAATCACAAACCAGCTCAAGCCTAATGCTCATCAGATGGTACAAAATATGCTTACTCATATGTGTTTGTATTTACCATTTGTAAGAGTTAGTCACCTTGAAACTAAAACAATATCAAATCAAAAAACCTGATACGACAACAGTAAGAACAACATTGTTTTTCATTTTGGCGTTGATGTTCTTCATAGTATCGGTCAACGCAAAAACCATCGATGAATTGCTCCCTAGTCTTGACACTATACAAAGTCCCGGAAGCGAAGCGGATCAGTTTGGTTCCAGTATTGTCAGGATTGACAACCTGTTATTTGTTGGTGCTCCCAACAATTCCAGCAATGGTACATTATCTGGAGCCGTGTTTGTTTATCAACGTCAAACATCAGATACAGGCAAATGGACTCATGTTAATACGCTGCATCCGTTAAACCCCGAGCCTGGAGAGCGATTCGGGTATAGCCTGGCAACTAATCAAACAGAGTTATTGATTGGAGCCCCAGCCAGCAGCCAACATGCGACCGATATTGGCGCTGTCTATGTTTTTAGTGTCGATGAACCCAGTCAAACCTGGCGACAATCTGTAAAACTTACTGCGGCCGATGGTCAACCCGGTGATCGCTTTGGATTCAGTATTGCCATTGAAGGTGCTACAGCGCTGATTGGGGCATTTCTGGATGATAACGACCCTTTGGCCCAACAAACCATTCAGAAACTTAAACCAGTCAAGCTCGATACCGACGACTGTCCTGAAAACTCGTTTTGCCAACATAACTCAAGTCTGAATAAAACCATCCCCAAACAAACCTATGTGTTTGAGAAAGAAGTATCCGATGACCCAGGTGTCGATAGTGGTTCTGTCTATGTGTTTACTCAAAACAGTAACAATCAATGGACACAAGCTCATAAACTGACCGCTAACAATAGCGAAGGCAGTGATTTCTTCGGTTTTCAACTCGGCATTGAAAACAATATTGCCGTTATCAGTGCTCCCGGCAAGGATCATCTGGATGAGTTATCAGCTGGAGCTGTCTATCTGTTTAAGCGGAACGGCAACTTGAATTCTGCATGGCAGCAAATTCAGATTCTAAGAGCCAGCGACGGCAAACTGGACGACTTGTTTGGACAAAGTGTTGCGTTCCATCAGCAAACAATCGCAATAGGCGCGCATAAAAAAGACCGAATCGCTCAGAATACAGGTAGTGTGTATGTGTTTGAGCCATCAAACCTTGGCGACCAATGGATTGAAACCGGCCAGCTGTATAACCCTGACCCGACCGCGCAAGATCAATTTGGTCATGGGATTGCCCTGAATGATTCATTGATACTGATTACCGCCTATAACGAGCGAATCAATACCCCCGGCGCTGTGTATTTGTTCGAAAAATCCACTAACAGCCAATCACAATCCGGATGGGCTTTTGCTGACCAAATCAGTCTGGCCCCGAACCAGCTCGAGAGAATTGGATCAAGCATAATGCTTGATCATCAAGCGTTTGCATTTGGCGCTCTGGATCATTCCGGAAACAGCAATATTGTCATCGCCAGCAACACAAACATTTCTCACGTAGAACAGCCGACACCTGTGCAGCCACCGACAAACGTCACTCCTTCCAACGGGTTATGGTGGAATCCGCAACAACCTGGTCATGGCCTGGACATTAAATTGGCCGGGGATAATTTATTGGCAATCTGGTACACCTATCGCCAGGACGGTACACCAGTCTGGTATCTGGCATCCGGACCATACCAAAACACTCAACCTGACTGGCCTGCCAATCTCGATCTGTATCACTGGGATGCACAACAAGCATCCGCGCGTTCAGCAGGCACAATCCGACTGACTTTCACCGATTCATCACATGCCCAGTTAAGCTGGACAATAAACGGTGATTCAGGAACCCAGCCCATCGAGTCATATCATGCTAGCAATCAGTTCTCTGCAAGTGATATCAGCGGAACCTGGTATGAACAACAGAAACCGGGGTACGGATTAACCGGCTCAATTCAAGGCAACACCGAGATTGCAGTGCTATATTTTTACGATAGCGCAGGCAACCCTGCCTGGGTTCTGGGCAGCAATGACAATCCACAAGCAGACAGCATCCCAGTCGATGCCTACCAGGGGGCTTGCCCTGGTTGTCCGTTTACAGCAAGTACTGCGAATCCAGCAGGAACGCTGTCCACTCAGTATTCATCGCCTGCCAGTGGCCGGTTATCAACCAATATTCAGCTTCCACCTCCTTTATCCGGCTCCTGGATAATCAATGACGTGGCAATCACCAATCTAGCCTGGAATCTCAGCAGCAACCAGGGCGCGTTAACTATCATCTCCCAGACTCAATTTCAGCAACTGGCCAATGCTGGTCGCAGCATTGGCGTTTCCGGCAGACCGGAAATCAAATTTCTAATTGACGATGTCGACACTGATACGCCGAGACTGTTCTTCATCAATTCCAAAAACGGCACTGAAGGTACGTATCATTATGATTTCGCCCGCGATGTGCTGAAACAATATACTGATCTGAATTATCGTGACGGGCAGGCCTTGTTCAGTTC
>JAHZJL010000068.1 GCA_022600935.1 Gammaproteobacteria bacterium | reverse complement strand
GTGTGATTGTTCCCCCTTGTTGTTTTAGAAAATCCAAAATTGATTCGGATAATTCTTCACGAATTTCCATTGCCGGTAATTGCAGGCTAAGATTAATTTTTCCATCTTCACGAATTTCTTTGATGTAACCTTTAATTTTTTGACCTAATTTCAGGGTTTGAAATACATCACCATGAAATAATAACCCCATATGGGTATGGTTAATCACGGCTTTAAATCCTAAATCTGTGTGTTGAATAATCAGTAGATCAACAGCTTGACGAGGCGAAAAAATATCTGATTGTTCATCAATAAATTGATAGAGTTTAGAGGAGGCTGCGATGCGATTGGTTTCATTGTCCAGCAAAACACAGACAGGGTAGTAATGCCCAACTTCCATGACAGAATGCTGTTCGTAATAAGGAACCAGTAAATCTTTGGGTAATCCCCAGTCCAGAAAAGCACCGACCCGATTAACATCTTTCACTTTCAACCAGGCGCATTCTCCAACCATTGCCAAAGGCTTTTCAGTGGTTGCGATCAAGCGATCATCAGAATCGGAGTAGATAAACACATTAATGCTATCGTCGATTGCTAGAGAATTTGGTGCATAGCGCTTTGGAAGCAGAATTTCACCATATTCACCTCCATCAAGATAGGATCCGAAGTCAACAAGTTTGATAACTTTTAATGTATTGATTGTTCCGATGATCATGTAACTGTTAATAATTATTGAATCAAGTTAACTTGTATTGAACAAACATCAATCAAGTGAAAATAAAAGCTGAAGCTGCTTGCCAGGGTCATCGGCAGACATTAATGATTCGCCGACCAGAAATGTGTTGACATTAATTGTTTGCATTCGTGCAACATCACCCGGGGTATGAATGCCACTTTCAGTGACGATGATACGGTTATCAGGAATTTGTGTAACCAATTGTTCACTCGTGTTTAATGAGGTCTTGAATGTATGCAGATTACGGTTATTGATGCCTATTAGTTTTGCATCCAGCTTTAATGCCCGGTGCAACTCAGTTTCATTATGGACCTCGACCAATACGTCCATACCTAGCTCTGTTGCCAATCCGTATAGCTCTTGCAGTTGAGAGTCACTTAAGGCGGAGACGATTAAAAGTATGCAGTCTGAATCAATCGCACGTGATTCATAAATCTGGTATGGATCAACAATAAAATCTTTTCGCAACACAGGAAGTGGGCAAGCTTTTTTGGCCATCATCAAGTTCGCTTCAGAGCCTTGAAAAAAATCTTTATCGGTGAGCACAGATAGGCAGGTAGCGCCTGAATGCGCATATTGGGCCGCTATTTTGCTCGGGTTAAAGTTCTCCCTGATAATACCTTTGCTTGGCGAGGCTTTTTTTACTTCAGCGATGATTGCAGGTCTGTTCTGGCTTAAATGATACTCCAGGGCTTGAACAAAGCCGCGTGGTTTACCTGCTTCGTCTTCGGTAATTTGCTTCAGGTCTTCAATACTCCGTTTTAGTTGGCGTGATGCAATTTCCTCTTGTTTGCGGGCCAATATTTTTTTAAGCACATCGGGTGTATCAGGAGTGTTGGTTGATACCGCTGATACTGGGTAGGAAGATGATGAGTCATTTGTCATGCCATGCCTGGAAAGCTGTCGCGATAACTCAATCAATTGGCCAAAACGTGCTTTGGCTGAGCCATTGTTAATTACATTTCTGGCTAGCTGTATTCCGTCTTCAAAACTGGTTGTCAGGTTGGCAGCATAAATTGCAGCGCCTGCATTCAGTAATACGATATCAAGGGCAGGGCCGGGTTTTGCGTCGAATACTTGATTGATTAATTCCAGGCTTTGTTGAGCGTTATTGACTGCCAGTGCTTTTAATGATGTGCGTTGCATGCCAAACTGTTCAGGCTCGATGCTATAGCGCGAGATTTTTCCGTTGTTCAGTTCGGCAATCTGAGTCGATGAAGCAATACTGATTTCATCCAGTCCATCGTCAGCATGGACAACAAGTACGTGTTGGCTGCCAAGTCGTTGCAGGACTTCGGCAAAAGGTTCCAGCCAGTCATTGTCGAATACTCCGATCAATTGATTAGGAATTTGAGCTGGATTGGATAATGGCCCCAGCAGATTAAACAAGGTGCGTACACCAAGTTCCTTGCGCGGGGTTCTGGCATGTTTCATCGCGCCATGCCAGCGTGGTGCGAACAAAAACCCCACGCCAATTTGGTCAACGCAGGTTTTTACCTGTTCTGGATTTAAATCAAGATTAACCCCAGTGGCTTCAAGCACATCAGCGCTGCCACAACTGCTTGAAACTGAGCGATTGCCGTGTTTGGCAACCTTTCCACCAGCTGCCGCGACAACAAATGCAGAGGCGGTAGAAATGTTGAATGTATTTTGACCATCTCCACCAGTCCCACATGTATCAATGAGATGATTGCCTTGCAAATGCATCGGTTCTGCCATCTCACGCATAACTTGAGCAGCGGCTGTCATTTCATCAATCGATTCACCTTTCATGCGAAGTGCTGTTAATACAGCGGCCACTTGAGCAGAACTGGCGCGCCCGTTCATGATTTCAGACATCTGCCAGTGCATTTCTGCCGAGGACAGATTTTTTCGGTTGATGAGTTTTTGTAGGATTTGTGATTGTTGCATAGTCTTTGTTAGCGTTCTAGAAAATTCCTCAATAAATCATGACCATGTGCCGTCAAAATTGATTCGGGATGGAATTGAACACCTTCAATGTCGTAGTCTTTGTGGCGCACGCCCATGATTTCTTCAAATTCACCATTTCCATCTTCTGTCCATGCTGTTATCTCAAGGCAGTCAGGCAAGCTGGTTTTTTCGATGACCAGAGAATGATAACGGGTCGCAGTGAAAGGGTTTGGCAAGTTTTCGAAAACACCAGTGTTGAGGTGATGGATTTCCGAGGTTTTGCCATGCATAATGCGTTTTGCATGAATAATCTTTCCGCCGAATACCTGACCAATACTCTGATGACCAAGGCATACGCCAAGTATTGGATAGATGCCTTTCAGTTCGCTAATCACCTGCATCGAGATGCCAGCCTGGTTTGGTGTGCAAGGGCCGGGTGAAATGACAATTTTTTCTGGTTGAAAGGTCTCAATTTCTTGCATAGTTAACTCATCATTGCGGTCAACCAAAACGTTTGCGCCGAGTTCACCCAGATATTGAACCAGGTTATAGGTAAAGGAGTCGTAATTGTCGATCATTTGAACGCGTATTCCATCGCTCATGATGATTGCTCCTGCTCCTGGTTCAGTCCTGATTCTGCCATGGCAACTGCATGGAAAATGGCCCGCCCTTTGTTCATTGTTTCATCCCATTCATTTCGTGGAACCGAGTCATGAACGATTCCTGCTCCGGCTTGTATATGTAATTGTCCATCTTTAATGACTGCAGTACGGATAGCGATTGCGGTGTCCATATTGCCTGACCAGCCGATGTAACCAATTGCGCCTGAGTAGATCCCGCGTTTGATTGGTTCCAGCTCGTCGATAATTTCCATCGCCCGAATTTTCGGTGCGCCGCTGACAGTTCCTGCAGGAAAGGTTGCACCAAGAACATCAAACGCACTTTTAGCCGCCTGGAGCTTGCCGTCAACATTAGAAACAATATGCATAACATGTGAATAACGCTCGATCCGCATGTTTTCTGTGAGCTCAACTGTTCCGGTTTGAGATACACGTCCAGCGTCATTGCGGCCCAAATCAATTAACATGAGATGTTCTGCCAATTCTTTTGGGTCAGCGAGTAAATCGTCTTCCAGCGCTTTATCCTGTTCTTTGGTTTGACCACGAGGTCGGGTTCCGGCAATCGGTCTGACAGTGACAGTACCATCTTCCAGCCGAACCAGAATCTCTGGCGATGAGCCGACAATCTGAAAATCACCAAGATTTAAATGGTACATGTACGGGGATGGATTCAAACAGCGTAATGCCCGGTACAAGTCTAGCGGGTCAGCTTGATATGGGATAGACATACGCTGTGAGAGCACAACCTGCATGACATCGCCTTCAACAATATAATCTTTAATCTTGCGGACTGCGGATTCGTATCCTTGTTGAGTAAATCCTGAAATAAAATCGTTTTCGTCGATCTTATTGTGGTTTTGGCGGCATGTTGAGGTTGTAGAGTCCCTGAGTTTCTGAACCCAATTATCCAGATTTTGCTGGGCTTTTTGATATGCATTTGCCTGCGCAGGGTTAACCTGGGTGATGATCATCAGCTTGCCGCTGAGGTTATCGAATACCAGTACATCCTCAGACTGCATCAACAAAATATCAGGCGTATTTAGTGTATCAGGTTTGTTCTGGTTGCCCAGTTTAGGTTCGATATAGCCAATGGTTTCATAACCAAAATAACCAACCAGTCCACCGTTGAATCGAGGCTGATTATCAATGACTGGTACTTTGAAACGACTGAAATATTGCTCAATCCACTGTAGTGGGTTCTCCACATCTTCACTGGAGATAATTGAGTTATTTTGCTTGACAGTAACAGTATTGCCAAAAACCTCAATAACTGTAGAGCTGGCCAGCCCGATGATTGAATAACGTCCCCACTGTTCTCCTCCGCGTACCGATTCAAATAAATAAGTAAATGGTTGATTTGCCAGTTTGAGATAAGCACTCAACGGCGTATCCAGGTCAGCCAAGACCTCACGCATGATAGGAATGCGATTGTAACCTTGTTTGGCTAATTGCTGGAATTGTTCAGGTGTCATGGTTGCTGAAAATGTGTTGTTATTAGATTTGGTGTTGTGTTTGGCGCTGGGAGTTTGTATGTTAACCGCATATGATAACAGGATTTGGCCACTTTATGTTCTTGCTATTTACCTCGGGCGAAACAACCAATAAGAAATAACTTTAACAACTGGGTTGTCTTTTTGTCTGGTTTTAATGCTGCATAAACAGTGACATTGATTACTATACGTCTGTTTCTTCAACTTAAAAGACAATGAATAATCCTCCCCCAGCTGTTAAAGTTAATTCTCGTTAATGCGTTAAAGGATCGTGATTATAGTTGTTGCGTGTCTTCTGAAATGATAGATGCTTGCAGACAGTGATCAAAACTGCTTGAAAGATCATTCATCTGATCATTTGTTGTAATGATTTCAATATGACTATTGTTTCTTTCTTTACAGGGAGTGCTATCAATATTTCCATCGACACTGTTAATGATTAACCAGCCCTTGTTAGTAAAAATGATTGCTTTTAAGCGTTCTGGTTTGAGGGTGCGTATGAACTTGGATAAGGTTAGATAATCAAAACATGATTGCGACGGAAATTGGCGACTGAAGTTTTTGAACTTTTCAGCTTTTTTTGTCAATAAAACACTGTCAGTTTGAAGCTCAGCAGGTATTTTGTGTGATTCTGGAATTGAAGTATGCCGAGCTGGGTTTCTATGACTATCTAACCAGCTAAGTTCAAGCTGTCCGGCTACACATTCTGCGATTACATTTTTATACGGTTCACTTTGCCTGGCAATCCGGTGGAATAACTGGATGGCTGCTTTATCGGCGAGATCAGTTTTATTTGCAACGATGACATCAGATAGTGCGATTTGATCCATAAACGTTTCATGACTGGTATAGCGTGAATCGGTTAATTTGTTTGGGTCAACAAGACAGATACTGGCACGAAGTTCGAGCAAGGAATGAAATGGACCTTGGGTCAACATGTCCAGCACTTGTTTTGGATGACCCAAACCGGATGGTTCAATCAATAATCGATCCGGTCTGGCTTGTTTAATGAGTTGGTTTACACCAACCTGAAAAGGTAACCCAACTGCACAGCATAAACACCCGCCAGGAATTTCTTTTACTGTCGCCCCAGATTCTGCAAACATACTCCCGTCAATGCCAATTGTTCCAAATTCATTGACCAGAACAGCCCAGTTTTCCAGTTTGGGTTTTTGTTTGAGTAAATTGATAATTGCAGTTGTTTTGCCAACTCCCAGAAAGCCCATAATCAGGTTGGTGGGAATATTTTCTAGCTTTGAAAGTGGCATGGATTCGAACTATCTGTTAGCTGATATGATATATCTTGACTGTTCAGCAATTAACTTCAGGTTGGTCATAGCCCAGGGTATCCAACGTGTTTTTGGGGTGCAGAAATGTTGGTAAGGGCAAT
>JAHZJL010000067.1 GCA_022600935.1 Gammaproteobacteria bacterium | reverse complement strand
CAATGCCATGATCAAGATGCGCGAAAGTTACCGTCCATTTGCACCGTCGGTCCTGGATGCGTATGTCGGTGACTTTTTTGATTTGCCGAATCAGCAGCATGACTTCCCGTTTATGTCATTTGTGTTACCGGTCAAACATCAGCATCGTGAGCAATTAGCCGCTATTACCCATGTTGATGGCAGTGCCAGGCTGCAGACGGTTAATCGTGACAATAATCCCGAGTATTGGGAGTTAATCGATAGCTTTAGACAAAAAACCGGTGTAGCAATGCTGCTCAACACCTCGTTTAATAATCATGCTGAACCAATTGTTGATAGTGCAGATGACGCCGTTGTTTGCTACCTGACTTCTGGTCTTGATTATCTGGTCATTGGTGATTATCTGTTAACAAAGCTCAATTGGGACAGACCTGAATTAAGTACTTTAATCCCAGCGCTACCTAAATCTGCGCGTTTGATTCAGGAGCATTGTTACCGCAGCGATCAACATCGCTCGAGTCAAAGTTATATCGAATGGAATTACGACAACCGCAGCAGGCAAATGATTGCTAACGGATTGCATCGCCTTTTACATTTGGCTGATGGAATGACTCCGTTAGGAAGTTTATTCGTAAAAGCAGGTTTTTTATCAGAAATAGAAGAGGACATGTATGCCTCGTTGATGGATTTATGGTCCTCGCGGTTTATTCGCTTTACCCCGGAATTAACCCGTTGAGGGCATGCCCATGAATTCAGTTCAACTGGAAGATCAACAAGCCTATTATTTTCCAATGTCATTTGCTCAACAGCGCTTGTGGCTATTCCAGCAAATGCACCCTGAAAGTACTGCATACAATATCACTGGCGCACTCAGGTTATCGGGAAATCTTGATGTGGTGGCGTTAGAACAGGCCTTGCAGAAAATTGTTCGACGCCATGAAATCCTGAGAACCACATTTCGTGAAGTTCAGGGTGAGTCAAGCCAGTGGGTGCAAGCAGGATCAAGTTTGTTACTGGAACAGCAGGTTTTAGCTGAAGCCAGTTTAGGCGAGCAATTTCAAACCTGTCGTCAAATCGCAGCCCGCTTGGCAACACATGTTTTTGATCTCCAGGTTGACCCGCTTATCAAGTTGCAACTGTTAACCCTGAGTAAAGATGAATACGTGTTGATATCAGTCGTACACCATATTATTTCTGATGGCTGGTCGATGGGTGTGTTTATCGATGAATTAATGAAATTCTATATGGCTTGCCAGCAAGACAAACCGGTCACTGGTTTGCCTGAGCTGGAAATTCAATATGGTGATTATGCTTTATGGCAATGTGATTGGTTTAGCGGCGATGTACGTGCCAGGCAAATGGACTACTGGCAAAAACAGTTGGCTGGTATGCCTTCCTTACTGTCACTGCCAAATGATTATCCGAGGCCCCCGGTTCAGCGATTTCAAGGCGCGACCAAAACAATTCAACTTCCAGCAACAACCACTGCAGCATTAAAAGTATTAGCAAATCAGGAAAATGCTACCCTGAACATGGTTTTGTTAACAGTGTATTTTATCCTGTTACACCGATATAACCAGGAACAGGATTTGGTAGTTGGAACACCTGTTGCGAATCGAAATCAACATGAACTTGAGCCATTGATTGGTTTTTTCGCCAATACTCTGGTGTTACGAGTTCAGATAGAATCACATGTTAGTTTTAGTTTATTGCTACAACAGGTAAAAGCGACTGCGCTGGCGGCGTTTGAACACCAGGATTGCCCGTTTGAACAGTTGGTTGATCAACTGCGACCAGAACGCAGTCTCAGTTACTCAGCGTTAATTCAGACCTTATTTACATTTCAGGCTGCCTCGGAACAAGTCTTTAAACTGACTGATGTCAGTATCAGTCATTTACAGTTAGAACGCGAAAATGCGCAGTTCGATCTGGCCTTAATGGCTTCAGAGAATGCAAACGACATTAGTTTGGAATTTGGATACAACACTGATTTATTTAAATCCGCGACGATTGATGTCATGGCGCAACACTTTGTCAATCTGTGCCGTGCGGTTTCGATTGACTCAGGGTTAACCTGTGGTTCGATTCCGTTAATGGAAAAATCCGAATATCACAATGTGCTGAATGCCTGGAATCAAAGCAGTCGAGTCGAACTGGATGAATCCAGTGTGATGTTTGCAATTGATCGGCAAGCACAACTGCAACCAAACGCGATGGCTGTTGTTTGTAATCAACAGTCATTAACATATGCTGAACTCATCCAGCAGTCTGAAAAAATTGCCCGCTTGCTTGTTAGTTCAGGTGTGTGTCAGGGTGACCTGATAGGACTGTGTATCGAGCCAGGATTGCAGATGCTGGTTGCACTGTTGGGTATCATCAAGGCTGGAGCGGCTTATGTGCCAATGGACCCTTATTATCCAGAACACCGACTTAAACTCATCGCTGAAACTGCCGGGATTCGTTCAATCGTTTCGCAAAAAGAATTGACTGTTACGCTGAGTACTTTCCAATCAGATGTTCAGTTTAGTCTGTATTTTATCGAAGACCTGCTTTACGCTGAGCCCATTCAGACGTGTTTGCCAGTCATTCAAGGTGAGCAACTGATGTACATGATATTTACATCTGGCTCAACCGGAATTCCCAAAGGGGCGGCGGTCCAGCATCAGAGCTTTGCCAATCTGGTATTGAATTGGTATGTGTCTGAATATGCTTTGTCAGAGGTAAAATCAACGCTGGTTTGCAGTTCGTTAAGTTTTGATTTAACTCAAAAAAACTTTTTTGCACCATTGGCGATAGGCGGTACCCTGTATCTGTATGGGCAACGCGAATACGATCCGTTAACGATTGTTAATTTGATTCATCGCTATGAAATAGGATGGATCAACACCACGCCGAGTGCATTTTATCCACTTGCCGATGCCGCCAGGGTTCAACCCGAACTGCTTGAGTCATTGAAATATGTGTTCCTTGGAGGTGAAACGATATCACTGCGTCGAATGCAGCCCTGGCTTGATGCCGCGAAACATTCAACCCAAATTATCAACAGCTATGGCCCGACTGAATGTACTGATGTTTG
>JAHZJL010000066.1 GCA_022600935.1 Gammaproteobacteria bacterium | reverse complement strand
GCACTTTTTTAAATTATTTTCACTGAGTAGTTACTTTTAATTTAGTTTAAAGCATGTGACCAGTTTAGTGCGGCCAGATGACTAATACAGTTCCATTCCAGCTGGATAACCCCTTGGGTGAGGGCTTTCCAATAAGTATTAAAACAGAATTAAGAAAAGCGTCATCATAGATCACTGGACAACAAAACGTGGATGATCATTAAACCATTCAGCCCTTTTTCGACATATCTCTGTTGACAATAAATCACCTTGTTGGGGTAGGTATTTAATTCCTGGGCTCTATGTTTGAGAGGTTCCCCCTGCTCACTTGCCAGAATTATTTTAGTACGGTCAGTAGTTTGTTTAGGCTGTGTTCGGCTGCTTGCCCTTGCCAGTAAAGTAAATTTGTTTGATTGATAGATGTGGATCTTTGGGGATGTTCTTGGCAAAAAGCCAAGTTTGTATAATATATGTTGCTTAATCAATTAGACATTAGTAAAGGTTGTGCTTGTGCTACTTTCTTTTGAGAGAATATTCACCAGGAATGCTAAAATAGTACTGGTTTAGCTTTTTATTCAATTTATTAACTGCTTAGACGGAGTCTGTCAATGCATCACCGTGTACAAGGTAAAACTGAAAGCAAGTTTTATACAATCTTACTTTTCTTATTGATTACCAGTTCTTTAGGCATGATCAGTTGTAACGGTGATTCAACTCAAAAGCAGGCAGAACATTTCCAACGAGCGAATGAATATTACGAAAATCAGAAGTTTGAAAAAGCCAGAATTGAAGTTCAGAATGTTCTGCAATTAAATGATAAACATGTCGAAGCTCTTTACTTGATGGGGCAGATTGCGGAGAGAACAAAAGACTGGCAACAAGCTTATACCAGTTATAGTCTGGTTGCTGAAGAACAGCCTGACAATGATAACGCACAAATTAAAATCGGACAGATATATCTGCTATCAGGGGATTCCAAAAAAGCACGTGAAAAACTTGAACTGGTTTTGACCAGAAACCCCGAGCATATCGAAGCACGTTTGCTGGATGCGGTACTATTGTTACGTGATGGTAAGGCTGACCAATCCAAAGCGATTGTTGAATCTGTTCTCAGCCAACACCCCAATCATATCGAAGCGACCTCTTTGTTTGCACAACTTCTGGTTAGTGAAGGGAATACTGAAGACGCGTTAGTAAAGGTTGACGCTGCTATTAAAGAACACCCTGAAGATAAAAGCCTGAGATTCCTGAAAATTTCACTGCATCGTTCTCTGAATCAAGTTGAAGATGCTGAGAAAGAGTTTAATGCGCTGATCTCTCTTGCGCCAGATAACGATAAGTTAAAGTATGCTTTTGCTGAATTTTATGTGTCTGTCAACCAGGGAGATAAAGCCGAAGCTTTGTTGAGAAAAATGATCGAGCTTGCTCCGGATAACTCTGATCCTAAGCTTGCACTGGTTAAATTTCTTGCTCAATTCAAGGGCAGGGATCAAGCGGATCAGGCTCTTGTATCATTTATCGAGGCGGATCAGAAAAATTACAATCTGCGATTTGCATTGGGTGAATTACGTCAAAGCCAGCCAGATCGTGCGAAAGCTGTCTATGACAGAATCGTCGAACTCGATGGAACCGGGAACAGTGGATTGGAAGCCAGAGTCCGATTAGCACAAATTGCCATGCAATTGCAGGATAAGGCTGAAGCTCAACGCTTAATTGATGAAGTACTTTCTGAAGATGGCGAGAAAAAACAGGCATTGCTGATTCGTGCCAATCTGTTTTTGGATGATAAGAAAATAGAGCCGGCTATTGCAGACTTAAGAACAGTTATCGGTAACGATCCACAATTTGAGCCAGCATTACGCTTGTTATCTGTTGCTTACATCATGAATGATGACCCTGAACTGGCAAGGGAAACCCTTGAGAATGCTGTTAAAGTCGACCCAAAGAGCATGAAGTCAAGATATATGCTGGCCGGGTTGATGGTCAAGAACAATGAAATTGATGATGCTATAGAATTGCTTGAGGACAGTCTCAAATATAATCCAAGAGACATCGGTTCCATGGAGTTGCTGACCAATGTGTATATCAAGGAGAAACGCTGGGATTCAGCTGAAAAAACAGCTAGAGCGCTACTGTCTTTTACAACAAAACCTTACAAGGCAAATTTCTTTCTTGGAACCATTTATCAAAATCAGGGAAAACTTGATGAAGCCATCAGGGAATATCAAGAAGTTTTAAAATTAAAACCTGACAACACTGATGTACTAAGGCGTATTATAGAAACGTATATAGCTCAAAACAAACCTAAAAAGGCTTTGAGTTTTCTTGAAGCGAAGATCTCAAATTCCCCAGGTGACGCCAAATATCAGGAATTGATGGGTGAAATTTTTGCCTGGCAGAAAAAGCCGGGTAAAGCAGAGCAATCATTTTTAAAAGCGATAGAGACTGATTCTCAATTAGTGGTTGCATACCGGCAACTTGCCCGCTTGTACCTTAAGAAGAATCAGACTGACAAAGTGTTTGCGGTTTATGAACAAGGTTTGAAAGCAGTGCCGGACCAGCCTGATTTATTAATGGAGCTGGCCACATTACACCAGGATTCCGGGAATACCCAGGAAGCAATAAAAGCCTACAAACAAATTGTCGACAAGCAGCCCAACAGTATTTTTGCGGTGAATAATTATGCTGCATTGATCGCTGACAGTACTGATGATACAGATGAACTGGAAAATGCTTTTAAGCTGGTTGAGCGCTTCAAGGATTCTGATCAGGCTGCTTTCCTGGATACTTATGGATGGCTGTCATATCGACTTGCCAATTATAATGAAGCACTGCCTGCACTTGAAAAAGCGGTCAATCTGGCCCCCGACTTTCCTGTATTCAGGTATCATTTGGGTATGACTTATAAAGCAGTCAATCGGGATAGTGCAGCAGAGAGAGAGTTGACAGAAGCTGTAAATGTCAAAGACAGTAATTACCCGGGCCTGAATGAAGCAAGGCAAGTTCTGGAAACCTTGAAGAAAAAACAAGGCTAAGCGAAAATTTCCCGTTTTAACTGTTGATAACGTTAACTCAGTGATCAACAGTTATAGAGCGAATCCTTGTCTCTGGAATGTTGACCATCGCAATATAGTGAATTGACCTAGCCAAAAGATATTTTTACGGGTAATTTTTCAGTTTCATTATCGATTTTTAAAAAGGTGGCAGGCTTGAAACTGAATTGACGTGCCACCAGATTGTTGGGAAACTGCTCAGTATAGGTTTCATATTGCATGACCGAATCATTGTAGGCTTGTCGGGAGAATGTGACCTTGTTTTCAGTGGTAATGAGTTCTTCCATTAAATTCTGAATAGTCTCATTTGCTTTTAATTCAGGGTATTCTTCTGCAACAGCAAAAAATTTCATCATTGCTCCTGAGAGAATTCCCTCAGCTGAAGATACGGCTTTGATTGCTTCTGAATCAAGCGGATTGGCTGCTGCTTTTATATTTGCTCTTGATGCCTGGTTTCTGGCTTGAATGACTGCTTCCAGAGTTTCAGACTCATGTTTTAAATACGCTTTAGCAGATTCAACCAGATTGGGTATCAGTTCGTGACGACGCTTAAGCTGGACGTCAATTTGCGCGTAAGCATTTTTAAACAGATTACGTAGATTGATCATTTTGTTATAAATGATGATCAGGTAAGCTATAGCAACTAGTATGGTCAATACAAAATACAACATATAAACACCTTAAATTTCAATAGACAACTCCAAACTGATGTATTGAAGTTTAGCAGTCAAACTGTAAATTGAACGGGGAACGACTAAAGTCAATTGGCGAAATGCGCAGTAATTCCAGTTTTTGAAATTCTGGTGTGGGGTATAACGTTATACAATAAGACTGGAGACTATGTCAGCTCCAGGTTTGAATAGTGACACAAATAATCAGCATTGGTCAGGAGTTGTTTGCTCAATGTGAATGGTTAATAACAAGAGTATTGTGCCGCTATTCTAAATCTTAATTTGCGACGCTTTTAGTGGCTGGTCTGTTTTGATGGAGTCACAGATCGTTTTTGATCTTGCTCGGTTTGTAGAATACCAATATCAATATTTGTGTTTTCCTTGATTAATTTTCTTGCCTTTATAGCTTCCTCACTCGGTTGTTTGATTTTTGGAAATAAACCTGACTCCTGTTTACTTCTGACAACTTCCAGAACCAGGCCGGGATCAATACTTCTCGCTTCAACTGAAAAACCATAAGCCAGTGTCAGATCACACAAGGAATTGATGATTCTTGGAGTTCCTCCACTGTAGTAAAATACTGTCGCTCCTGCATGATGGGAAAACAGGTTTTTGTCCCCTCCACAGAGCGTTAACCGATGTTGAATATATTGTATGGTTTCTATCAGATTGAGAGGCTTTAAAAAATAACTGACAGAAATGCGTTGTACAAGTTGTGAGAGCTTTCTGTGTTTCAATAGTTTGATTAATGGTGGCTGACCAACTAAAACCAGTTGCAGTAACATTTTATTTTCTGAATTCAGGTTATGTAACAGGCGTAATTCTTCCAATGCGTCAATACTCAGATTTTGTGCTTCATCAACAATCAAAACTGCTTGACGGTTTGCCTTGTATGAGTTTTCCAGAAACGCAAGCAATTGTTGGTATCGCTCTGCCTGGCTTTTGTCAGTAACTGGTTGATCAAATGCGATTAAAACCCAACTGAGTAAGTCACGAATTGATTTGTGCGTACTGGAAATCAGGCCTAGGTGCAATTGGTTCCGTGTTTCATGCGACAATCGTTTTATCAACGTCGTTTTCCCTGACCCGACTTCTCCAGCGAGAACCATGATTCCGGATCGATTTGAGAGTCCGTATTCGAGCACAGACCAGGCTTTTACATGAGGCTGGCCAGGGTAAAGGTGAGATGGCTCCGGCGTCATGGAGAACGGCCGTTTCTTGAATCCGTAAAATTTTAAATACATAGGTAAGTTCTATGCAACCAGTTTTGAATCAATCTCATGAACTTTAAATTATGCAATGTATTTGGCCTTGTTTAGTACAGTTCCCAGCAATTCATGATTTTTAAGGATTTCAATACATTGATTGACTTGTGCTGTAGAATTGACGCCTTCTTCAACGACTAAAATCGTGGATTGTATATTCGGCAGAAACGCAAGTGCATCTTCTGAATCTAGCAATGCAGGCAGATCGTAGATAATAATCTGATTTTGATAAATCGACTTCAATTCAAGCGAAGCGTGCCTGATTTTTTTACTGCCTAAAAGATTTGCCTGTTTTAATGCTTGTCCCGCTGTCAGCAGAGTAAGGTCTGTATTTTGAATCTGGATAATCAGATTTTTCAAAGACTCATTATCAAATAAATATTCTGATAATCCTTTTTGATTGTCATCAAGGCCAAAATACTGGTGAAATACCGGTTTGTGTAAGTCCAGTTCTACTAAAACGACTGTTTCATGTAATGCTCTTGACATACTGATTGCAAGATTTGCAGCTGTCAGTGTTGTACCAGAACCGGTAGTTGCACTCGTGACGGCTAATGTGGTCACATTGTGGCCTTTCATGAGCTGTAAAGTTTTAGCTGAAAGAAAGTTATATGCAGCAATAGAGGATTTATCAAATTGCTTGGTCAACAATAACCTGTCATCAAACGGGCTGGCAGGTACAGTTTGTCTAGCCGGATTGTTAAAATCAACGGTTAAATCGTTGTTATCCAGATTAAACGCATTTTTAAGGTTTGCCGAAGTCTGAAACTGAAAACCCTGTTGATCATTGAGTTTTGATTTATCAAGAGCTTTTTGAAGCCAATCCATGAAAACCTCTTATGTGTATTGAAAATATTCTTCACAATGTCAAGCAATCCCAGTACCCTGGTTTCTGACAATATATATACTGATTATGAGAATGATTAATATGAGTACAACGGCTAGCATAACCAACAGTATACGTCGTCTTTTTCTCCGTTTTTCATTAATCTCACGCTCAATGGTTAAATAAGGAATGACTATTAACGGCGCATCTCCAGTTGCTAATGATAGTTGTCTGGTTCCATAAATGCCCTGATCAAGACTTTCTGCCAGCGCTGCGATTGCAACTGCTGCAGCTAGAGATAATAATATTCCCAATGCAATAATGGCTTTTCTGTTGGGTTTAGATGGTTGTTCGGGTAATTCAGGTGGTTCACTCATTACATACCGTTCACCTTTACGACTCTTCTCGACGGATTCTGCAAGATTGACACTGATTTGTTTTGATTGAATTTGTTCAAGCCGTTGTTGAGTTGCCTCATAACTACGCATTAATTCATTGTATTGGCGTTCTACTTCTGGAGAGATGTTCATTCTTTGCTCGTAATCAGCAATGCGTTTGCTTTGTTCCTTGCGTGAACGCTCCAATGCCATAATTTCCAATTCACTGCTTTTAATTTGTGCCTGGGTCTGAATATATGCAGGATTATCATATTCCAGACTATTCGTTTGATTTTCAGTTACAATCGGCAAACTTGCAATCTGTTTTTCAATTGTCTGAATTTCATTGATAAGTGCGATGACATCCGGATGTTCAGCAGAGTAATTGTCCTTAAGTTTGACAAGATTGACTTTTTTTTCCTTCAGCGCAAGAGTCAGTGTTTTGCGGCTGGCTGAGTTGTCTCCACTATCGCCAAGTGCTTCAATTTCGGTTCTTACTTTTATGACATCAGGATGACTGGGTGAATAACGAGATAAAAGGTTGGAATATTCAACCTGTAGCATTTTTAATCGGGTTCTATCATCAAGAGCGGCATTATTAGATGATGCATGCGGGCTGATTTGCGACAATTGGGCATGCAGAAAAATTTTTCTTTCATAGGCTTTGTTGTACTGATTATTGATATCTTCCAGTCGTTGATATGCTCGTTCCAAAAGACGAGTGTTTTGTTGCTTTAATTCAGGTAGGCTGTCCCCACTCTCTTTTTTCAGAGCAAACAGTTTGTTGTCAATTTCTTTCAAGCGCTTGTTGAGTTTTCTTGCTTCACGTTCGAAGAAATTTGAAGCCTCTTCTGCACTTTCGGTGCGTTCCTTGAGATTTTCCTGGAGAAAAAGAGAAACCAACTCATTTGTGACACGTTGACTGATTTCAGGTGAACGATGGCTGAATCCAACTTGAAATGCAATCGTTGCTTTACTGGCCTTCCCACTTTGAGGGTCAAGTACGTCTGCACTGATCATGTCCACACTAATGGAGGATTCCATGTCTTCCAGAATTTTTGTCCAGGTGTCTTTATCCAGTCGTTCGCGATAGAGTTGAAATTTATCGATAATTCGACGTAAGTTTGGTCTACTTAACACACGTTGGCGAATACGTTGTACTTGTTGTTCAGCATAACTGCTAATTGTCGAATCAACCAGGTCATTAGAAATGATAGGCTGTTCGATCAGAATGGTCGCCATTGACGTGTAAGTTGGCGGGAGCATTATGGCCAGGAATAGACTAGAAAGAAAAACGAAGGCTGCTGTTAACGCCATCTTGCCTTTATGACGTTTAAGAATTGAAAGATAGTCATTCAGGCTTTTGGATTCTTGTTCAACAGGATATTCTAGAAATTCAGTGGTTTCCATGCTTTGTCAGTCAATTATGATTAAGAGGTATTGTGATGCAGTAACGAAAATAGTTAAGCGAAGAGACGTGCAAGATCAAATAAATTAACGGGATATAGACATTTTTTGCCATTGATAATTTGCAAATAACATGACACTGTGGGACTCGGCCGAGTTATCCAGTTGATCATATTTTTGATATCTATATCGATATCTCATCCCAAGAGAAAAATCAGGCGTGAATCTCCAGCGCAACATAGGCGATGCTTGGAGAAAAGATCTGTCTAGGAAGTTGGAGTCAGAATTAATCGATGACCCACGCAAAGCATTCGCTGTTATTCTGAGAGTCAGTCGTTCATTAATATTATGTAACCAGTCCAACCCCGCTACATTTGTAGATTGTAATGCCCCGTTTCCAGTAGGCCTGATATCCTGGGTCAGGTTGAGTTTGATATGACCGGTTTGATAATTATGTTTCAAGCTGCCATAAGCAAGACTTCCTAGACCGGAATTGGTATCTCTTTCTGAAACAGGTAGCAAGATGATCTGTCCGTTATCCGTAATAAATGGAGATATGCTGGATCGTCTGAAATCCGAAATTGAATAGCGACCACCAGCAACTATCTCTGCCTCCCAACGTTCTGAAAATTTGTAGTTTCCACCAACTTGAATTGTGTAATAAGTCGTTGATGAATCGATGGCTGGTGTTGAAAACAAGGTCGCAGATAGATTGCTGAACAACTGTAGTTTAGGAGTTAAAACATGAGAAATATTTAACTGGCCGGAATGAATTGAATAATCGACTCGACCTGTTTTTTCTGCATTTTCATACGTTACATCAGTAAATTCGTAACTTAAATTTAACGCGGTTTTTTCAGACAGCGAGTGGTTCCATTCCGGGCGAATAGATTTGGTGAATCTGCGTCTGGGAACTCCCAATAAGTCATCTGTTTCATCAAGGTCGCCAGGTGTAATGTCAATCCCTGATGGTCTTTCAAGGGATAAAGTATTGTCGAAAAATAATTTTCCACTGATTCCCAATTTATCCCGTTCACTGACTTGAAACCAGGATTCAGGAAATAGAAAAAAATTGACACTGTTAAAATTACTGATGTTGAATCGATTGAATGAAACATTACTTCTGATAAAAATATCACTGTTTTCAGTCTGGCTGCCTATAACACTGCCAGCAAGCAGTCTTCCACCCACAGTTTCTTCAGGTTTCAGTCTGCGGGTAACACCATTCAGGGTGACTGTGCGGCTTGCTCTGAGTTGCAGGTTGGTATCATAGATCAACTCGCTTCTTACATTCGGTTTAAAATACCATTCTCTTGCCAATGATTGATTGCATTGGGCAACCATACCAATAAGAATCATGGTTACAGTTTTGAACTTGAAAAGCTGTTTTAGATAACCAACAGTATTTAGTTGTTTAAACATAATCAATGTCGCCATATCGAGTCAGAGTTTATCTGATTATTGTTTTATGGTTCCTTGGCTTAGGGGACCAGGACCGTATCTCCACTTTTCAACAGGATGTTCTGTTCAAGGTCATCACCATCTTCAATGTCGCCATATCTAAATTTAATATTTTTCTGTTTACCATCATGGCTGCGTCTAAGAACAATGATGTCGTTGACAGCAGAAAATGGTGTTAGACCGCCAGCCATACTCAGAGCCTGCACAATGTCGATATAACTTGATATCAGGTACATGCCAGGTTTGGCCACTTTACCAATGACATAGATGCGGTTACCAAGCAATTGTTTGGGTGATATGGTCACTACCGGGTTTGAAAGATATTTAGACAAACGTTTGGTCAGGGCTTTTTGAAGCTGGGCAATGGTTTTACCACGGGTAAAGAGTTCACCAGCAAGAGGAAAAGTGAGTCCGCCATCTGGACGCACCAGAATCTCTTTATACATGTCTTCTTCTTTCCATACTGAAATTTCCAGAATATCACCTGGTTGAACAGTATATTCCTGTAATGTCGGGGTATTGATCTGCTCATCTGCAATTGCGTTAATATTCCAGACAGATAACAGGATGACAAATACTATGCTCGAGCCAGTTAGTTTTATTTTGATTTTCATATTTAAATATTCCCCATGATTTAGAATCAATGTTGCATCCAGCAGATCAGTATGCTGGATAACCAATAATTATTCAATTGCAGTCATCATAATTGAGTTCCAATGCGTTTAATTATGTAACTGATTGATAGAGTTCAATCTGGCGGTTAATGATCGGAGTCCAAGCAAACTGTTTTGCATGTTCGATTACGCTGTTTTGCTGAGGTTTACTTGCAAACAATTGTTTCACTGAGTGGATTAAGGATTGACAGTCTCGATTTTTCATTAACAGACCTGCATTATCATTCAATACAATATCAGGGTTACCCCCAACATTTGTTGCAATGACAGGTGTTCCACAGGCATTTGCTTCCAGTAAAACATTGGCGCATCCTTCCCGACTCGAGGGCAGGATGAGTATGTCGGCGATATTGTAATAGTCCACCAGTTTCTCCTGACTGATGTGATTGATAAATTGAACTTGAGACTGAACATTTAATTGTCTGGCCAGATTTTCAAGTTTGGTTTTTTCCGGCCCCTGGCCAATAATCAGACAATCAAATTCCGGTAATTCAGTCAAAGCGTTAATGATAATATCCACGCCTTTTAAGGGAATCAAATTACCGACAAACAATAATACAGGACGTGTAATTTGATACTGTTTTCGTAGTTGTTGGCGGTTTTTAGGTTTAAACAGCAGGTGATCCACTCCATTTGGTAAAACATTGATGTGCTGTGTGGCTATTCCAAGTTTGGTTAAGCGTGTTTTCAGGGCTTGTGTGACAGTAATAACGGCTTCAGCTTGTCGGGCTGCCCAAATAATCATTTTGCGCGCCAAAAAAAAATCAGGGAATAAATTGATATCTGTGCCTCTTGCAGAAATGATGACAGGTATACCCAACCATTTTCCAATCAACGCAGCAGCCACTCCGTCAGGATAGAAATAGTGTGCATCGATGACTTGAACAGGTTGTTGTTGATGGAGTAATTTCACAGTTGGATACGTGGCAATGGCCATCAACAACGGAGTTAGATTCATGCCTAACCTGGGGATCAGAGGGTAACGAGGGTGAAATACTGTTAACCCGTGTCGTGTCTCTTGATGCGGGATCTGCGCAAATTCAGCATAATTTCCGAATAGACTGTTTTTAAAAGGAAACCAGGGGGCTGGGGCAACGATGCGTGTATTGACACGGTTAGTTTCAACCAGCTTGCGGATTCTGTTTTCAATGAATATCCCATGGCGGATTTGTGCGCTGTTGGGGTATAAGCTGGTATAGGTGAGAAGTTCTGTTACCATAGTGTTGTGATGGTGTTATCGCTAGCGATATCGTGTTGGATCAGCAATCCCTGCTTGCTTAAATCCCTCTTGTCTGAACCGGCAGGAATCACAACTTCCACAGGCTTGTCCAAATTCATCCGCCGAGTAGCATGACACCGTCAGGCTATAGTCAACACCAAGTTTAGTCCCAAATTCGATAATTTCAGCTTTGCTTAATGCGATTAACGGTGTGTGAATCTCAATAGGCTGACCTTCAATCGCTGATTTAGTGGCCAGATTGGCCATAGTCTGAAAAGCTTTAATAAATTCGGGCCTGCAATCCGGGTAGCCCGAATAATCAACAGCATTGATACCGATAAAAATATCAGAAGCCTGTAATACCTCTGCCCATCCCAATGCCAGCGCCAGAAATACGGTATTTCTGGCAGGTACATACGTTACCGGAATGCCATCGTTTTGTGTTGTTGGTACTGCGATGTTCGGGTCTGTCAGTGCAGAACCACCAAATGCATCCAGTCCGATCTGGATAATTCGATGTTCTTGTGCCTGCATGGTTTCAGCAACAACCCGAGCAGCGTCCAGTTCAGCGCGATGACGCTGACCGTAATCAAAACTCAATGCATAGCACTCAAATTCCTGGGTTTTTGCAATTGCCAGAATTGTCGCGGAGTCGAGTCCACCCGATACCAGAACCACGGCTTTTTTTTGATTCATCAATACATGTCTCTACTTGCCTTGTGCGTCATCCCAAAGCAATTTATGTAACTGAATCTGAAACCGTACTGGAAGTTGGTCATCCAGAATCTTTTCAGCGAGCCGGGTTGCTGGGTATTGCTGACTGCTTGCTGAAAACAGAATCTGACAGCGATTGGTTAGCTGGTACTGGTCAATCAGTTGTTTGGACCAGTTGTAGTCTTCATCATTACAGATCACGAATTTGATTTCATCTTTGCTATCTAGACAATCAATATTACTGTATTTGTTTTTATGAAGTTCGCCTGACCCTGGTGTTTTAATATCCATGATCTTGATCACCTCAGGGCTGACATCAGACACATCGATAGCTCCACTGGTTTCGAGAGACACCGTGTACCCTTGTTGTATCAGACTGCTCAGTAATGCAGGTGTGTTATCCTGTGCCAGCGGCTCTCCGCCTGTCACAGTAACATGCCGGGTATTGTATTGAGAGGTGGTTTCCAGGATCGACGCAACAGATAACAGTTCTCCACCTGAAAACGCATAGGCAGTATCACAATACTGGCAGCGCAGTGGACAACCTGTAAGACGAATAAATACAGTCGGAATTCCGCTGAAACTGGATTCTCCCTGGATGGAATAAAAAATTTCAGTAATTCGAAGTGTTGGATTTTGCAAATGAATTAACGGGGTTTTTCAAGTCGCTTTTTTGCGATTTTAGCAGCAGAGCTGTCGGGGAATTTGTCAATTATGGACTGTAATTGTCGTTTCCCTGTATTGACTCGGTTGATCTCAAATTGAATATAGGCCCTTTTCAGGTATGCATCCGGGACTTTGGGACTTTCAGGATAGTTTACAATGATTTTCTCAAAAATTTCATCAGCAGCTTTGAATTTGCGATCCAGATAACGTGTTTCAGCCAACCAGTACAAGGCATTATCAGCCAGTTCACTGCCAGGATGTTGAGTGGCAATCTGCTCAAAAATCACTGAAGCCTCTTCATAATGCCCTTCACGCAGGGTTTGAAGGGCTTTTTCATAGTTTCCCTGAATCTCTTTTTGAGCCATGATCGGGATTGACTGGTTGCTTACAGAATCAGTCTGATTATCATTTTTTTGCTGATCTACGCCAGCTTCGGGTTCTGTCAGGGATTCCTCAGATGTTTCTTTGTTCTCGGAAGCCTTGAGCCTGGGTGATGCTTGCTCAAGGCTGACTATCCGTTGCTCCATATCGCTATATAACAGTTTCTGCTGATCCTGTAACTGTTGTAATTGATGCGATTGCTGTTCAATCTCGCCACGTAATTCACGTAATTCGTTACGCAATTGCTCAACCGATTGCCAAACCTCTAAATAGGCTTTGCTGGATAGCTTTTGTTCAAGGCGAGACAGACGGTCCTTGACTGAGTCCGCCAGGCAATCGGTTATGCCTGTAACAAACAAGGCACAGATAACAATATAAATACGCATGCCTTATCTCAGGTAAATAATCTGAACTCTACGATTCTGGCTTAACGCATATTCAGCATTGCCGAACGCGACTGGTTTTTCCTCGCCATAGCTAACAGCCTGAATCTGGTGATCGGCAACTCCTCGTAATCGCATCATTTTGGCAACACTTTTGGCGCGTTGCTCACCGAGGGCAATATTGTATTCACGGCTGCCCAGATGGTCGGTATGGCCTTCAAGACTGATTCGAGAATCGGGATGAGCAATCAGATAATCGGCATGGGCATTGATTGCCGAATAGTCTTTGGGTTTGACCTGGCTGCTGTCAAAATCGAAATAAAATATTCGCACGGATAACGGCTCGCCCGGTTCTGCTGATGGCCCTGGAACGCCGTAGTTATCGTCGTAGGGAATCACTTCAGTGAGTTTGTTGCCGTCCAGACGGTCAAGTTCACTCAGACCTTGAGTTTCTGCATCCGGAATGGTCAGTGTATCGAGTTCATCCGAATCTGCTTTATCCGCAGTTGAAGAACAGCCGCCTAGTACAATTAAAACGATGAAAGGTAGGAATATCTGAAATTGTTTCATTGTAGCCCCTTCAAAAAATATGAGTGATCAAGTCGAAAAACGGGATTGTATAAGTCATTTTGGTAACTATTTGGTTGACCAGGCCGGCTCCCGGACAGCTTTGGCCGGTACAGTCAATTGCTGATGGACTCGTCCATCAACCGAGACAGCGGCCAGTTGCGTTCCTGCAGCTCTGGCATACAGAATCATACTGCTATTTGGTGCGAAAGTGGGAGATTCATCCTGTCCACCTTTGCTTAACAGGTTGAGCTGCTTGTCAGCCAGACTCAGCGTTGCAATATGAAAGCGGCCGGATTGGCGATGGACAATGGCAAGTAATTTTCCATCCGGCGAAAAATCAGGTGAAGCATTGTAACTGCCTTCAAAGGTGATTCTTCGAACCTTGCCGCCGCTGGCGGAGACACTGTAGATTTGCGGACTGCCTCCCCGATCCGATGTAAAAGCAATGGTTTGACCGTCTGGCGACCAGGCCGGTTCAGTATCGACAGCATAATGTTTAACGATCTGGCGTAACTGGTTGGTCGCCAGCGTATACATATAAATATCAGGATTGCCGTCTTTTGATAAGGTCAACGCAAGTTGCTTGCCATCGGGTGACCATGCCGGAGCACCATTGATTCCGGAAAACGATGCAATCCGCGTCCGTTTTCCGGTCCAGATATCCTGAATGAAAATTTCTGACTTGCGCTTCTCGAATGACACATAGGCAACTGTTTTACCATCCGGAGACCAGGACGGTGACATGATCGGTTGGCGGGATGAGACAATGCTGCGTGCTCCATATCCGTCTGCATCTGCAATCTGCAATTTGTAGTATGGGCGCTTATTGTTATCCAGATTGACAGTGACATAAGCAATATGGGTCGTGAACACACCTTTTTCGCCGGTCAATTGTTCGTAAACCATATCACTGATTTGATGTGTGGCACGGCGTAAATCATCCTTGTTGGAGGGAATTCGGTAACCGATCAGGCGTTTCTGGCTGAACACATCATATAAATAAAATGCCGTATCAAAGCGGTTGGGAAAAGTTTCCTGTAACTGCCCGATAACAAGGTTTTCCTGGCCGGATGCCTGCCATGCCGGAAATTTGATCTGTTTGGGGCTGCTCGGATTTGATGGATACTGATCAGGAGCGAGGACATTAAATTTGCCGCTTCGCTCCAGGTCGGTACGAATCACGGCTGCCATATCAAATGGCGGATTTGGTGAATTGCCTTCCCAGCCGAACGGCACAACAGCAATCGGAATAGAGCCTTCGACCCCGCCGGTTATCTGGATATTCAACTCGGCCCGGCTGATCGCAGACCAGTATAATAACAGACCGGCAATGATGTGAATTATGCTTATGTATTTGTTATGGTTCACAATAGTGCATGCTCCGCTTGGCAATTATGAAGGACTAAAGTTAAATGTAAAGGAACGAAATTGATTGAAAATTTCCGGGTCTGACGGGACAGGTAATGGAGATGCCTTGCGCACGGCCAGCTCTGCCGATCTGTCAAAACCAGTATTACCGCTGCTTTTGATGACTGTGGCATCTTTAACGGAACCACCCGGAATCACACGTACCCGAATAGTTGCGGTCAGGCCACTTTCTGTGCCGGGTGGTCGAATCCATTTACGCTCGACCTTACGCATAATGGTGCGAGTTGCATTGTTTACAATCTTACCTTGCCTGACTGCCTCGGCCGCAGCCAATTCAGCCTCACGTTTTTTTCGTTGCTCGGCTTCAGCTTTTAATCTGGCCTGTTTTTCGGCTTTCTTTTTTGCAGCCAGTTTTGCGGCTTTTTCACGCTTGATGCGCTCTTGTTTTTTTCGTTTTAATTCTTCTTTACGTTTTTTTTCCAGCGCAGCCAGTCGTTGCTGTTCTTTTTTGCGTTGTT
>JAHZJL010000065.1 GCA_022600935.1 Gammaproteobacteria bacterium | reverse complement strand
GGGAGGGATTTGAACCCCCGGACGGTTTAACCCGTCAACGGTTTTCAAGACCGCCGCATTAAGCCACTCTGCCACCTCTCCGAAATGAGCAGCTATATTAACTTACTAGATAAAGTTTTTCCAGCTATTTCATTGGTTCCAAAGTGGTTTTGTCGAATTTTTTTGTTCCATTTCCAGTAGATAGGCTTGATGGGCTTGCAATTCCTGTTCAGTGCAATGAATAACGCGGGTTGGCTTTGCTCGCTGATGGTCATGTGTTACCTGTGAATCAGGGTTTTGACTGGACGCGCTTTGGGTATTATCCAGGGATAACGCCATTTGCCCACCGGTCATGGCCAGGTAAACATCTGCCAGAATTTCCGAGTCGAGTAATGCGCCGTGCAGGGTTCGATTGCTGTTATCCACAACATAGCGTTTGCACAATGCATCCAGGGTATTACGCTGTCCCGGATGTTTTTTGCGGGCAAATGTTAAAGTATCAAATATTGTGGCGATGTTCTCCAGTTTGTTCTGGACATCAAGGCGTTCCAACTCAGCATTGATGAATCCGACATCGAATGGGGCATTATGAATGATGATTTCGGTATCTCGTACATAACCCAGAAATTCTTCGGCAATCTCGGCGAATACCGGTTTGTCGGCTAAAAATTCGCTGCTCAAGCCATGGACTTGCTGAGCGCCTTCGTCTATATCGCGTTCCGGGTTCAGATAAACCTGATAATTGTTACCAGTAAGCCGTCGGTCTATGAGTTCAACACAACCTATTTCTATGATGCGGTGACCTTGTTGATGTTCCAGTCCGGTCGTTTCTGTATCGAGTATCAGTTGGCGCATTGACAAAATCGGGTTCCGAAACCGTCGTGTAAATTCAGTGTTTTATAGGGGTTGCTAATACAGTAAGGCTTGTTAATTTCAGTTAATTTCTGATATAGCGATAGACCGGCCTTGTTTGGCAGAATCAAGCGCAGCGACTATGATCTGGCAGTTTTCAAGTGCATCGTTAATCGATAGAAGCGGGGCTTGTTGTTGTAGTACACAATTGCTGAAATGCTCGATTTCCAGTCGAAAATGGTTGGATTTGGGTAATTGTTCCAGCTGTTGCTCGCCACCTTCGGTCCACCATGAGATTACCGGTGTTTCATTGGGTTTGGACCAGACATTGTGACATTTAAGTCCGCCCCTGGTGCCAATGATTTCGTATTCGGCACGGCGGGCGCGTTCAAAGCTGAAATCGAAATGGGCATAGCAGCCATCGCCGTAATCAAGAATTCCGGTATTGGTGACATCTGCTCCACAATCGATGGTTTTGTAACTGGCGATCACTGATAATGGCAACTGCTCAAAAAACATGCGGCAGGTGTGAATCGCATAACATCCGATATCCCACATTGCGCCGCCACCCTGGTCGATATTTCGTGAGATGCGATAAGTGCGTGCAGGTGTCATCATAAATGAGAAACAAGAGCGCACCGTGCGAATAGGACCGAGATCTCCTGAATCGATAATTTCACGAACTCGGGCATGTTGTGGATGCAGGCGATACATGAAACCTTCCATAACCGTGACCTGGTATTGCGCTGCTGCTGCCTGAATGGCTTTAATATCGGCGACACGCAAGGCCATCGGCTTTTCACATAATACGTGTTTACCATGCTCGATAGCTTGTAGTGCCCATTGTGCATGTTCCTCATTGGCCATTGGCAAATAGACCGCCTGCACAGATTCATCAGCAAGCAACTGCCGGGGGTTGTCATAACAGGTTACTTTTGATTGATCCACACCACATTTTTGCAACAATTCACTGGCCGCTTGAGGTCGGCGGCTGGCAATTGCCACCAGTTCTGCATTCTCGGCCTCAAGAATGGCTGGCAGCATGACCTCTGTCATTCTTGCTGCACCCAGAATTCCCCAGCGTAATGTGTTGCTCTGTTCAGTCACTATCCCCTCTCCTGCATCTCAATCATCGATATGGGATTCATTATAGCATTGAGTATTGAGCCTTCTGGCAGGTTTTAGTGCCAGACACTGAACAACCTTATACAGCTCTGTCAGCTTAAACACAGGAAGTAATCCACCAGCTCATGCAATGAGTGAAACTGATAATCAAGCATATGCGAGGCCGCTTGATGATTTTTCGAATGAGAGATCATTGCAGTTTGCCCACCGGCGCAATGTGCTGATTGGACACCTGGTATGGAATCTTCCACACACAGGCACTGTTTGGCCGGAATATCCAGCTTTTTCATCGCCAGCGCATAGAGATCAGGAGCAGGTTTGGTCTGTTTAACCTGGTCGCTGGTTGCCCGGATAGGAAACTGGCTCTCAAGCCCGGCATGGTTGAGACAGTGCCTGGCAATATGCGATGGGCTGTTGGTCGCCAGAGCATAATCAATTTGATGGGATTGCAATCCCTCGAGCAGTCGTTGAGCACCTGGCATGGGCTGCACTCCATGTTGTGCGATCAGATCGTACCAGTAATCGCTACTGATGGTTAAAAATCGCTCAAAATCGAATTGACTGCCTAAAATATCAAACAAACGCTGCCTGATTGCAGTCAGCGAGTTTCCGCTAAATTCATCACAGAGCTGATCCGATAATTGATAGCCAAGCTGCTTACCGCCATATTGCCAAGCCTGCTTGTAAACAGGCTCAGTATCGAGCAGCAAACCATCCATATCGAGTATCACAGCTTTAAACTCAATCTTCATTTAACCTGTATTTTCTCATTATCTGCCTTGTTGCCAGGCGATATCACTTTCAACCATTCCCCGGTTCCCTCGCGGCTGGTTCCGACAACCATTCTGCAATCACCGCTTTCAGATTGTTCCACAACACCTCTGGCTTCAATGCGCTCACCAACAAAAGCCTGCCCTGCAAATGTTGCTGAAAAGCTGATCAAATGTGAAATTGTCGGATGATTAAGTTGATAATACACTGGATAGTCAAATGCCATTTCATCATTTGTAATATCAGCTGTAATCGTGTGTACACCAGTCTTGTAATAGCCATTTTTGACTGCAGTGGTCTCATCAACCAGTGACAAATCAAATTTGGTGCCTTCGATACTGGCTTTATTGTATTTACGTTGTTCATGCCAGCAATATTCCTGCAAGGTTAACTCTGACCCTCTGCGCTGCCAGGTTTCCTGCCATAGTTGCTCACTTAATGGTTGAATGCTGGATGATACAAGCTCTTGCTTTGAGTGCTCGTTAAATAACTGTTTCAGGCAATCTCGTGCGTGGTGAAAATGTTTTCGTCCGTAGACAACCAGGTCGATATCAGAATCCTGGCCATGTGCGTTGATGAGTATTGAACCACTGATCCCCAGTGAATCTGGCTGCACTCCCCTGGAATAGAAAAAATCCGCAAGTTGGGCTGCCAGCTTTTCCAGCCGGTCTGTTGGTGAACCGCAGATGAGTTGTAATCGTTGGCGCGGCTGATAATGGGTCTTGACTGATGATACAGGTATGGCATGCAGATTGACTTGCAGCGGCTCCGAGTAAAACAGATAGTGAGGATATTGTTTGCTTAATAGTTGATTGGCTTGATTGGTTGAAAGCTTCTCCAGGCCTTCTGATGTTGGTTTGTAACGCAAACAACTCGTGATACGTTGATCATCCATCAACTGGTGACTGACTACTGCAAACATCAACCCTTCCCTGGTTTGCAGATAATCTCTGGGCTTGACTGATGTGAGACTTTTCAGCACTCGGATAGATTCAGAAAACTGTCAAATATCAAAATCATCCGGAAACAGGACATGACTACCGTCGATGTGTGCCGCAGCCTGATATAGCATTGGTGCAGACTGATCATTCAACACCTTGCCGTTAACTACTTTGGCAGTGACTAATTGATGATCACCTGCTGTCAATGAGTGCTCAAAGTGGCATTCGCAATAAGCCAGACAATCTTGAAGAACCGGGGCTTGAGTGACCTGGCCAGGTTGCCAGGCAACATTACTGAGTTTGTCTTTGCCAGGTAAACCAAAATGAACGGCAAGATCAAGTTGCTTATCCGTCAAGACATTAATGGTAAACACCTTACCCTGCTCCAGAATAGACCAGGAACGGTTTTTTGGATTAATGCTCAAGGCTACAAGCAAAGGATCAAACGAAACCTGCATTAACCAAGACGCAGTAAATGCATTGACCTGCCCCTGGTCACGCACTCCAATCACATACACACCATGCGTCAGCTGCCTAAGCAGGCTTGTTATTTGTGATCTGCGGCTCATGAATTCATTATTCAAATCATCAATCGACCATCGACATAATGACTATCCTTGCATATGTTGGCTTGTTTGTCATGTATTCTGACTGAATCAGTCAATATCTATCTCGCCACTGCCAATTGATCGACTAGAATAGAGTGTTTACAAAGCCGCTCACAGTTTCATTCACCTCGTTTATTTGAATCCCAGGCACTTCAAACCATAATTACATTGCAGCGATGATTGCATCACCCATTTCGGTAGTACTGACTCCGTTCGGATTTAAATCGCGGGTGACTTGATCACCGGTTTCTATGACATTGACCAGCGCGTTGTGGATGCGTTGCGCAGCTTCAGTTTCGCCCAGATGGTGCAGCATCATGATTCCGGCGAGAATCACTGCAGATGGATTGGCAATATTTTGTCCGGCGATGTCAGGTGCACTCCCATGAACTGCTTCGAACAATGCAGCATCAGCGCCAATATTTGCTCCTGGAATCAGCCCTAGCCCACCGACCAGACCGGCGGCTAGATCCGACAAAATATCCCCAAATAAATTGGTTGTCACAATGACATCGAATTGATGTGGATTGGTTACCATGTGCATACAGACTGCATCAACGATTTTCTGATCGTATTCTATCTCAGGGTATTGTTTGGCGATTTCATCCCCTGCTTCCAGAAACATCCCACAAGTGAGTTTTAGAATATTGGCTTTATGCACAACAGTAACTTTTTTGCGATTGTTATCTCGTGCGTACTGAAATGCATACTCGATAATGCGTTCACAACCTTCTCGTGTAATAACCTTAATTGCCTCGGCAGCGCTCTTGTCTCGGCCAACATAATGTTCAATACCAGAGTACAGCCCTTCAGTATTCTCTCTTACCACGACAATATCAACATCGCTAAATGGTGTTTTAACACCTTTCCAGGAGCGAGCCGGACGCACATTGGCATATAAATCATAGCGTTTTCTCAGTTCGACATTGATACTGCGAAAACCTTTGCCCATGGGAGTTGTGAGAGGACCTTTAAAAGCGACACGATTTTTCTCGATGGAAGCAATGGTTGCTTCAGGCAATGGAGTACCGTATTTTTCATACGCACCCATTCCAGCTTCAGCATATTCCCAATTGATTGAAACCCCCGCTGCATCGATAATTTTAACAGCCGTCTCCATAATCGCGGGACCAATTCCGTCGCCTTTAATCAAGGTCACATTATGCATTCTATTCCTCTTTGCAACACAAAAAATAACCCACCATTATGACATATACGCTTCATGCCAACAATTCTTGATAAAGTGAACTGTAATTGCCATCTAAACAGATTCACTCAATAACGGACCAGAACCGTGTATTTAAGAACTGTACTACTCTCACTGTCAATCTTGATTGTCCATTGCGATGTGCCTGATGCGACCTTTTTATGTTGATGGGATTCTTTAAGCATTTTCCAGTCACCAGGTATCGGCTCACGAACAACAACATTCACAGCTTCTTGCTTGGCATTTTTCAATTCGATCTCATAAGCTGCTTCAAACACATGGTTAAACGGCTCTGAAGCTGAGCGTCTGGCAAAGCGGGTTTGATTGCGATTCGCTGTGACATCGAACGCATCTCCAAGCTTCAAGCGGATGGTGTCTTTGTTAGGGGTATGATCGATTCGGTCTTCACCGATAAACTGGGCATGTCCTCCTGAGTCTCGTTTGTAAACCCGGATAATCCCCTTGGGCATTGGCATTCCCAGCGAGTGTGCTTCCCTGTTTTCAAATTGCACATAGACACCAACTTTGAGTTTTTCGCCAATATTGCCGTAGCTGCTTCTGTAATAATAATCCTGTCCTTGCAGGACATATTCCTTGTCGACCGGCACGGATTGAGCCGCAAGCAACGAGACTTGTTTAGTCTGGTTATTGGCAATATCAGTTGGCCGGTTTAGACTGTATAAATGATATTCAAACAGACTTTCTTCAGACATCGAATCAGCGGATTCCATAGCAAGTGCAGTTCTGCCCTTTTGTAATGTCCTGAGCTGCATGTCCTGTTTGACTCTGTTGACATCTCCAGCCACCAACTGCAATCTGGCTTGCTTGTAATACGCGCCGCTGTGATTTTTCAATGTGACCCAACCAAGCAAATCCAGTTGTTGATCATCAGCACTCAATTCAGCCACATAATCAGCCTGCCAGGACAACCCACCCGATAGGTAGCTGAGCTCTAACTTGTGTTGACCAGCGCTTTTGTTTTGTATCTGTGTCACCAAAGTCGGTTCATCTCGCAAGGTAGAGGGCACATGGTCAAAAACAAACTGTCCACGCGGATTGCTTTCCAGACGGTCCCCGATCTGCACAACAACACCTTGATGAGTACTGAGAACAGTGGCTTTGTCCACAGTTTCCTTGCCGGTTGCCGGATTGGTTCTGATAATTTTGATTGATTTACCGACATAATGGTCAAGTAATTTGTCGGGTGTCAGTAAATCATAATCAAAATTCTGCTCCAATACATGAAAAGCGGACTCGGCATTGATACTTCGCAACATTGCCGTCTCAGGGCGCATGTTGGCGCTAACACCCCGGTAGGCAAGTCGGCTGATGCCCTCTTCCAGTGTGACAAGTCGCTGATCCTTGATCAACGCCAGATCTTCATTATAAATTGTCACTGCAACAGCAGTTTGATCCTCCAGTGTGGTTCGCTGTTCTTTTGCTGTGCAGTCAGTGTTCATCACAATCGTTAATGTCAGTATGCAAATAAAGAATTGTAAATTTGTTCTTATAGGAAACAGTATCATTGCTCTACCCTGTAGAAATAAAGTGCAATGGAGATTGATCTTTGTTAAAAGGATTGATCATATCCTAAGACACCACCTCCAACGTGAACAATTCGACAATGTATTGTTTGATTTGATCAATGTGCAATGCCATTTAACTCAATAAATGATTGAATCATCACATCACACCATTTTTTTTCATTCGATTTCACAAAAAACGCAGTAAAATTGATGTGATGGCGTCAACACTTCATAACGAACTGTGTCATCAGACTCTATCTGTTCTGTTCCTGCTTAACGTAACTCCCGCCAGGATAATCGACCATGCAGTCCATCATTGGATTCTGTGATGACATCGAGATGACCACTGGAGCCACTGGTATACTTGTACTCCTTATCCCCTGAACTGATGACACCAGGTGATTTGATAATACCAATACTTGATTGCACACCGGATACATCCACTCCATCATCATCGCTGTCAGTCGTTCCATCGCCATTGGTATCTGTGGTATACAACACATCATCCTTGTTGATGTCATTATCATGATTGATATCGATCGGACTGTCTGCCAAACCTGATCCATTCACAGCATCCAGCTCCATTAACCAACTGGTACCACCAAATGAGCAACGATCGGGGCTTGGTATCAACGTTGTAAAAATAATGCGGCCATGACGCAATAATGACCGGGTCGTTACACGCTCACCATCAGGTAATGCCGGAGATGGTGCGACCAAATCCATATACCAGCCTTGCTTGCCGTTGTTACCGCTACCGTAATTCACTTCTGTATCCGACGTTACACGGAAAGTATTCCCTTGAAAACCGGTCTCTGAAATAATGGTCTGGACTTGTAAATTGTCTCTGCCCTCAACCTGAGCGCCATTATCCCAGATTCCATAATACGTGTTGATTTGTGGATTTGCCGTAACCTGATTATCACCAGTCTCAAAATACTGGCCGGTTCCAAAATAAACCATCACGCCAGCATCCGGGTGACGACCCACTTGTGGCTTGCCGGTTATCGATTGACGGTTTACACATGGATCTTCATTACAAGCGACATACAGCGGTCTTGGATTCTGACCTTGCTTGAAAGCAATCTCCCACTGGTTGGCATTCTTATCTGAAACATCGAATTTCCAGAGATTACCCAGCATATCACCGGCATAAATTACATCGGCTGTATAATCGTTGTCGGTATCGACAGGTATTGCTGTGGATAACCCATTTGGAGTGGAACCATCACCAATACCTGTATCCAGTTTAGCTATCACCGACCCGTCAGTAATGTCAAGGATAAACAGAATTGCCTTGTGACTGTCACTGTTATAGCCATTTGCGACAATTGCTGCCCACTGACCTGTGGGTAAACGCACAATTGTAGGCTGGCCAAAGGTGTACCCCAAATCCGCATCATCAGCATTGTCAAACTCCCACAGTACATTGCTGGCGCTGAACGTATCGGGGTTAGTGATATCGAGAGCAAAGACACCGCGTCCACCGGCTCCGGCACTACCCATTAACACTGTTTTCCATTGCGCTGACGAAGTCGTACCAAAATTAGCTGCAGCAGCTCTTGGTGAACCATCGACATAATAACGATGCACATAATTTGAACGTGCCAGCTGAGGCAGTTCAGAAATCAAAAAATCCGGAATATACGCAAATTGCTCGACTCCTGTTGTCGCATCAAATCCATGCAACATGCCGTCATTGGAACCGACATACAGCATTCTGCGACGATTTGTATACGTTGAACTATCAATAAATGTTCTATATGCGGGTCCCTCGGCATCCGGATCAGGATTTCCATTAGCATCCGCAAAATTGGGTAAATTTTCATAGCCAAAGTTTTCATGACCCACAAACCAAGGATCGGAGTTGACCACATCACCGAGTAACCGCGAGCGATTTCGGAATGTTCCGCCATTTTGTTGTTCCTGGCTTTGATCACCGCGCAAATAACTGACCATGTCTTCTGTACCCAACGCGGTTTGCTGGGCAGGGGTCAATGTTGACCACTCAAATTCAATGCCGGTGGCATTCGCTGAGTCATAGGTAAAAATTTTACGATTGGTTTCCAGTGGCACCAACTCCCCGGCATCCCAGGTTGACGAAGCAATACTGCCACCAGGGTTGACAGGATAAGCCAACACCTCTCCCGACCAATCACCACTATTAAAGCGAGCTTGATAGATTAAAGTATTGGTATCCAGGCGTGTCGAGTTAGTTGCAACTGAGGATGCAGAGGAAATACGCGAGACCACATCATTCAACACATCATTTAACGCCGCCCCCAGTTTAGCCGGGTTGGTTGCCGCAAAAAAGGCGTCTGGCAACCCATCAGAATCAGCATCCCATTCTGTCGCTAAATTGGGTTGTGGATTATTCTTGTTATCGCTTTCGATAAAACCGCCATATTTAGCCGCATACCAGAGAGGATTTTTCAGTAGTCTGGCTGATGATGTTCCTGCTGTCAGCGTTGTTGTTACTGGAGGTGTTACACCCCAGGGAGCTGCGCTACCAAGATTAAAGTTTCGGCCACCGGGTCTTAACACTGGAAGAATCACGCCATCAGTTTGACTACCGGTGACTGTAAACCCAAATCGCAACGCATGACCGGCATTTGCCTGTGCTGCAGTCGTCGTTACATTGATCTCATTGGATGACACTGCAGGACTGCATGCGCTGCCAACACAAAATTCCAGTCGTTCAATACCGTCCATGTCATAATCATTACCCCATGTCGAATCTTCCCAGTTCACCAAAAAACGTCCGGAACTGAGTTGACCAGCAGTATAACCAAGATTTTCAACGATCAAATCAGTCATACTGCAATTCCGCCAGCCTGAACTGGTCAACGATGCACTGCCAGAAGAATTCGCTTCACATGCCGGAAGAATGGTTATTGTTCCATCACCAACCGGAATTTCAAATTTCGGCAGACTTTCAGCCAGCGCGATTGAGTAGGTAAATACATTTTGTTCTTCGTCCCGATCTGATCTTAAATCCTCGGTATGGGCATGAAATGCCAGCCCAGCGATACCATAACCACCTTTGGTGCTCGGGACTTCCGGACAAATACCTGACGCGCTGCCCAAACCACTGAGTGGTTTACCAGTACATTGTCCATCATCGGTCGTTCCATTGCTGCCAATCAAGTATGAATCGTTGATGCCTTCCAGAGACCCAACCACATCTGTTATTGAATTGACATTGATGCCCAAGTCATTACTGAGTTGATCTGTATCAAATGAGTTTAACCCGGTTGAAATCGCTATCACTGAGGTATCTGCACACCAGTCTTCAGCTGGCATAGGATCCTTCCATGACACTTGAGGAAGCGAAATGATAAAATCCGAGTCATCAGCATTAAATGCTGTTGTCGGTGAAGCCTTCCCGGCCAGATAGCGTAAGGTTTCCAGATAAATTTCGCTGAGCGGATTGCCCCAGTCAACACACTCTCCATCGTCAAAATCTGGAATTCCTGGAGAATGACAACTGTTTTGATATTTTTGCGATCCAAAATCATAACTGCTGATGCGCAGGCGATTCATGGTATTGATGATACCTTCATCAGTAGCGCCTTGATTGATAAACACGCCGGAATTGGAATCGATTTCATTTTGACTGGCATTGGCGGCATCATTGCCTGAAAGCTTGCCGATATTTTTGCGTAATACTCCGCCGGATTTATTTTTCTGGTAACTTCCAGTCATCAGGCCAAATAAAATCGGCCGGCTGGTTGAGTCTTCTCCATAATGTTGCAATATGCCAGTGGGTTTGATATTACCGTTGGGGTAGGTTGAACAATTCGCTTCCCTGAAATCTTCAGTTGCGGTTTTGTGACACACGTTCACTCTGACAGACAAATCAGCGAATTCAAGACTGTCAGTTGATGATGGTCTGGTGCCACTACCCCATTGACACTGCTTAACTTCCGAGGCTGCCCAGCGTGGCCAGGCTCCATTTGCAACTCTGATGACTGGTGGATAACTGGCAGTATCCAGGTCACGGCTCAGACCGATACCATGAGTAAAATTACACATGGTGATTGCACTCTCTGAATATGGCGTCAGTTGATTGGTTTCTCCAGGACTTCCCGGATTGAACACTTTTGCAAAAGCATGCACGTCATACGGCAACATAGCGCGCTGCAAGACTGTCGTGCCGTTATCAGTCGAGCGGTAACCGCCATAGAGTACCTTGCGGATAATGTCCATCCGCGTCATCGTTGCCCAGTTCAAAAAATTACCACTCCAGCGATTTCCACCGCCTTCATTACAAAAATGATTGTTAGTCCCAGTTGCAAGCGTGGCCGGATTGAAGCGATCGTCCGATACGCTGTAGTCATAACACATGTTGCTGTTGAAATAACCGGAATACTCAACTGTATCCACATAAGAAGTATCCAGAGTGCCATCGCCATCAAGATCAGAGTAATCTGTGTAGGCTTTAATGAACAGCTGATGGTCATTGGACATGGTCAGCATCACGCGTGGATTCACCGACTGATTCAAAAACAACGGAATATCAGCAATCGTAAAACCAGCCATGCTGATTTGACTAAACAGAATTAAATAAGAAAGACTGAGATAACAGGATAACGACTTCATTTCGCTGATTTCGATGACTGGTTATGTAGCGTTTCCCCAGTAAAGAGAAACAGGTTTCAATGAAAATAGAAGACTTTGTATGTATTAACGCTTGTAGACACTTTGTAAAATCACTCTGGATGTCCCTGTATTTCCCGAACCAAATGCTGTGACCCGGTAAAAAGCAGATACTTTGGGTAATGCAGCTTCAAGACTACCTGTTGCATCAGCAACTTCAGCCAGCTCTTCAATAATGTAGGCAGGATTGTTAGCCGTGTCCGCTATGTGCAGATTCGAGACAGTCACAACTTTGCTGGAATCAGACCAATCGATGGTTTCCCATAGTGGCAGTGCAGTCTCTCCAGATGTGGGCTGATACAATCCATTTGAGCCGTTAAAAACTGGCAGAACTGGAGTGCCGAGAAAAATCTCACCAACACGTAATGCCGTTTCAGCCGCCTGAAAAGCAACACTCTGATCGCGCATATTACCAGCCATTTTTTCTTCTACAGTGGTCGACTGCATACTGGCCAAGCCAATTATGGCCAGCACAAACAGGAGAATCAGACTAACGATTAAGGTTGCTCCGTTTTGTGATTGTTGTTGATTGTTCAATGTTCTTTCACCTCATCAAGGTAATCTGTTACGTAACGCGATTGTTGTTGCAAACACGCGCCTTACACGACGGTCTGTCGGCGTAGTCGTTGTCCCGTTAAACGTGTAGGTTTGAGGTGAGCTCGTCAGATTATCCATAATGCTTTGTAACAATATACTGAGTTTGATCGAAATCACCTGATCCATATTCACTTGATTGGCAGGCAAAAGACGGTCAACATTGTCATCACCGTTTGTATCTTCCCCATAAAGAATCTGTAAGCCCTGCACCCCTTCTACCAATGGCTCCGGACTGTTGGTTTCGACTTTATGGTATAAAGTTGGTAAACCACTGTTTCTGTCTTCACCGATAAAAAACACTCGGGTAACCATTTTCAAAATCTCAGCCTCCTGTCGATAAATTTTGCCCAGATTTTTGGTTGCATTTCCGGGTCTGCCAACACCGGTGTTATGAGCAATGGTTGCAGCTGTGTGAGGATTTGCATTGGTAATTTGCATGACCGAAGCAGATAAACAATCGGTGACTAAAACAATGTCAAATTGTTCCAAGTTGTTATATTTTGTAATGTGCAGTGCAGCCGATGTTTGTGACATAAAAGGCTCTACAACGCGAATGCTGGTATCTGATGCGCCACGCACGGCAACAATATCGTTTCCATAAACAAACGGAATTGTTGATGCGAGCTCAGATGTGTTAATTACTGGCTCCCAGGTATTTGAGACAGCTTCAAAACCTTCAATGGCCCGATCCATCCGGTAAAAGAACGATCCCGCATTGTTCAAGGTATTGACGGTGCTGCCAGAACGTCTGGAATTGCAGCCAACATATCCTGCCTGTCTGATCGCGTTGTTGAAGACATGAAAAATAAACCGAGCGTCTTCCTGCATCCTGGCCTGTGACTCTTGTAGACGATAGGCCTGTCGACTACTCAAAAACGCTTCGACCACAACCCCGATTAATACAATACTGATTGACATGGCAATCATTAATTCAACCAGAGTAAACCCTTTGAATTGGCTTGATTGCATTGGATTAATTGTGCTTTGTTTTATATTTGAACGCTTGTCACAAATCGGAAAGTCGTCGCTCCATCATCATCTGACCACCAGATTTTGATCGCATACTGACTACCAAGTCCATCACACACAGGATCCTCAGGATCACCATCAACAGGTGTACTATCCATACACACCGTCGCTGATGCATTTGGTAATTGATTGACAACGGATGTCGGACTCGAATCACTCAGCCACTCATACACATCATGTCGGGCCATTTCTGCAGGCGTGCAACCGGCAGACGTTAAACATGCGGTATGTTGTTGTGCTGTCGGCAAATTGTAAAACCCGAGCTCGACACCCTGTTTATTGGCTCTCATTCTATTACTTAGATCATATGCCAATTGAGTGGCTATTGATCGTTGATACGCATTCTGATTGTAACGCAAACTCGTTATTTGCAATTTAGTCAAGCCAAGCAAACCAATCGCTATGATAACGATCGAAACCAGTATCTCAATAAAAGTAAACCCTAGATGATTCAAAACAATCTGGCGAGAAGATAAATATTTCATAATGACAATCAGCCAATTCTGATTCGACCTGTATTGGATAAAACACGTTTTTTTGCATAGCTCGCACCTCTGGAGTCACTTATAACAAATGTTCCTGTGAATCCGTAAGCAAACCCCTGTGATGTATAAGTAATCCGTCGTCGTGGAAAATGGATAGTCAATTCTGAATCAATTTCTGATTTGATTCGTATAACATCTTCACCTGCATCGACACTTCCATTTCGATTGGAGTCCTGGAAAACTATCCAGCCGTTTCCCCAGTTACTCTCACGGCTGCAATCAGTGTCTGCAATTTTTCTTTTGCAAATCGTGACACTATCATTTCGTTTGATCGCTGCCATTCTTGCCAAATGCAAATCACTCACCAAATGGTTTATCGTGGTGGCTAATTTATTGTTTTGCACGATGGACTGGAAACCAGGAACACCTATAGTGAGTAGTATTGCAGCAATGGCTAATGCAGCAATTAACTCAATTAACGAAAAACCATTTGTTTCACTATATTGAATCATTTTAAAACATTATCAATCAATTAAACAAGTTCAATTATTTGTTCAAAGTAAACCAGACAAAGTACTTATAAATCTTAGTCAAATTAAAAATATTTCCATCAAAATATGAGTATATTGTTGAAATAATTTGTTACATATACAGTCTTGCACATATAACTCGTAATGAACTCTAATTAAATCAATACAGTGTCTCAACAGTCTTGGTCTATTCTGGCACTGGATGTAACATTGACAAAAGCCATATTGAGATAATCGCTATACAAGTGGATTTAACAGGTAAATCTGGACTGGAGGAAGTAGAGAATGACAATTAGTACTTCACGCTATTTAGCAATTCAACAGGCACGTCAAAACATCACGCATTTTGAACTTAATCCATTTTGATGCAATCAAATTCAGTCATTAGTTTGAGTCACGCTGTATTTTGTGGGTATTTAGTTTTATAATCAATCATGTTACGTCTGTTACATTATGGAGACTGTTTTATGAAATCAAGTTCTATCGCAACTCGCTCGGAAGCTCGTCTGCTTGCCGAGCATAAAGTACTCAGAAACACCTATGCCTTGTTAGCCATGACTTTGTTGTTTAGTGCTTTTACGGCATGGCTGGCCATGCAGATCAATATGCCAAGACTCAATGTTTTCGTGGTTTTGGCTGGATATTTCGGTTTGTTGTGGCTGACCCATAAGTTCTGCAACCAGGCACTGGGGATTCTATTTGTTTTTTTACTGACCGGTTTTATGGGTCTGACACTGGGTCCGGTGCTGGATATTTACCTGAACAGATTTGCCAATGGCAATGAACTGGTCACAATGGCACTTGGTGGCACAGGCGTTATCTTTCTGTCGATGTCAGCGATTGCCCTGACAACCAGGAAAGATTTCAGTTTTATGGGAAATTTTCTGATGATTGGCATACTGATCGGGTTCATCGCTGCAATTGCCAATATCTTTTTTCAAATGCCTGCTTTGTCCCTGGCAATTTCCAGTGTGTTTATCTTTCTGATGGCTGGTCTGATTCTCTATGAAACAAGCGCTATTGTTCATGGCGGTGAAACAAATTATATTCTGGCCACAGTTACACTGTTTGTTTCAATTTACAATCTGTTTACCAGTTTGCTACATATTCTCGGTGTTTTTTCGGGAGAAGATTAATCCTGACCACGGTGAATCCTGTTTTGAGAGTGTGTAGCAGGAATATCTTACGACTGTTAATCCATTGATCTGTATATGTTATGCAATACAGTGGTGTGATACGTGTTAGTCCACCAACCTTGATTCAATTGCCCTGGAATAATGCTTGTTTCGTACACGTTCAGCTTTTTTTTCAGTTTTAAATTCTGGAAATATTCCAGGGCAGATTTGACTAAGAAGATGTCTGGTAAAAATATGTCCAAACGAAAAGTTCTTGAAGCGAGGGAATTGTTTTAAAGCTTCGAGGCGAATCGTTGTGCTGTTTAACGAGAAGCCGCAAAACAATACCCCAATTTCAAGGGCTTTGCAGCGGATATCTTTATTAACCGGACAACTTCTAAACGTTGAATGCGTTACATCATCACAATGAATAATGAATAAAAAAATCTGGAGGGTCTAAATGAATACGTTGTTTTGGATTTTAATTGGTGCTTTTATTGGGTGGAATTTCCCGCAACCGTGGTGGGCAAAATTCATCCAGGAAAAAGCCACGGCCATGCTCAAAGAAAAACTGCATAACTAGGAGGCTGCCCGAGAAAAGAAGTCGTCGCGAGGGAATGCTGATTTAAGTCACATTTTTCCATTATTTGAGGCGAATAGTTGCGCTATTTAACGAAAATAAGGGGGAAATGTGGCCAGATTCAGCTTTTCGCAGCAGGCTCTCTATTCCCGGACAGCCTCCCAGCAGATTGATTTTTAATATACTTGTTGTTATTTCAGGTTTCGAGCGAGTACATACACTTCACTGCTGTAATCTCTCGATGCCTTGGGTTTTTCAATTGTGATTTGTTTGAATTGTTGCTTGGTGAACTGGACAAGCTCCTGGAATTGCGAACCCTGGAAACCTTTATAAAGCAGAAAACCTTGTGGTTTGAGTAAATTGACAGCAGTATCAATTGCAATTTCTATCAAATAAGCAGAACGCGCCTGATCAGTTGACCGGATGCCGGTCAAATCAGGCGCCATATCCGAAATCACCGCATCAACTTTGTGGTTGTCACACCACTTAACCATGTCTTTGAAAACTGCAGCATCTGTCACATCACCCTGAATGACTGTAACCTGTTTCAACGAGTCTATTGGTAATAAATCAATTGCCAGCAAACGCCCCTGTGAACCAATCTTTTGACTGACATACTGGCACCAGCCTCCCGGCGCTGCACCCAGTTCAACCACAACCATACCTTGCTTGAATAATTTCCGGCGCTGGTCAATTTCTTCCAGCTTGAATACAGCGCGACTCCGATAACCGAGTTGTTGCGCTTTTTTAACAAATGGATCGTGACTGTGGTTTTTAAACCAGTTGTTTTTTGTGGGTCGTTTAGCCACAGGTATTGTTTATGAGTCCTGCTTGCTATAACTAACAATCGCTGTTACGACATCAGAGAGGTTATCTGTTAGAGGCTTTTCAGGCGTTTTCATTGTTTGCCCAACCCGGACAGCATGCCCTTGTTGAAACAAGTGCTGCTGAAAAGCGCGGTAGTCTCTAACCTGTCTAATCACACCAATATGATAAAAGATGCGCACTAAACAGATTCTGAAACTATCAAGCAGGGAATCATTCTGCCGTGAAAACAGCTTTCCTGTTAATTGTCGACGATAGCGGTCTAGCTTGCCAAACAGTCTGGTGGATAATGGCAAAATAGTTAACGGTTTGCCCAGCTTGGCAACTTCGATCATCATCGAAATACTGTCCTCCGTGACCATAAATCCGTCTGCGCTACCCAGCAATGCCTTGTACGGATTATCGTTCTGGTTTGTATTCCAAATATGCAGTTGGCAATTTTCCGGCAATCTCGATCTCAATTGCTGGATAAACGTCTTAGGAGTCCTGCGACTGGTGACAAGATAAGCAGTGCCTTGTTGTCGATTGTTTATGTCTTGGGCTTGCTTGATGACAGTATCCGCTGTAGCCAAATCGTAAACATAAGGCTTGGTTGGACCACCAATCATAATTGCAATTAAAGGTTTTGGTAATTGTGATAATCTGGAATTCCACTCAGTTGCTGCGTGTTGAATTGCGTCCGAATCAATTCGCATCAGCGGATATTGAATGTTGACAATATTGGAAAACGGCGGCATAAGGATTTCCGAACTGGAGATGATTAAATCATAATCACTGACCCGGCTCGATGGCTTGCCAAACAAAATAATTTTGCTGTTCCCGCTGGACTGTTGCTTGATCCACAAGGCAACCATAGCAGGTCTCCGCCCAACTGTAAGAATCAGATTGGGCCACGGTGTTTTTAACGCATCGGATTGTTCCAGATCGATATGATCCAGAGCCGCTCTAACAGCCGGCTTTTTGATTGCAAACTCTTGCCTGACCTGTACATATTTGCGAATCACCGGCCAGGGTAAGGCCTGAGCGACAATGTCAACCTGAGCATTATCACCCTGCTTGTCTGCCAGAACCATCCATACCACTGGTGTCGTGACAGGATCATGTCTGGCTGAAGACATCATGGAGTCGCTTATTCGCTCGTTGATAAACCTGAAGGTGAGTAATTAAACACCGGAGACAACCGAGTCATCATCAACTCTTCCAGCTCTCGAATTTGCTCGGCATTAAAATAATCGGTATAGCCGCCTACCTTACCTCGTCGAGTCTTAAACGACTCTTTGTCATCAGCATTACGCAGAGTCATACCGCCTTGACTAAAATATCCGTTAGACTCCAGTTTGCGTTGATTGTCAAAACTGCCATAGTCAACAGCATCCTTAATCTCTTCAGCACTGAACGTTTCACCCATCAGATTGACAATATCTGACAATGTTTTTCCTGGTTGGCTTCGCAAATCCTCATAACGAATCATCAGACCGTTCGGGCATTGCTGCAGTCGCTGGTGCCAACCATTCAGATAATCAATCAGAAAAGGCAGGCCGATATCACTGTGGCGGACAAAATCCCACATGGAAATTGTGGTTCTGTCTATCGGATGCTCAATAAAATGGTTAATTAATTCCTGTTTGCGGGCTGACTGTCGTTTGGTAAATTGAAAATACCAGGACACCGCAATATCGATCGGATTTCTCGCTATAAACAATATAGGCTTGTCACGTAACGTTGATGATGATTGACTAATATCCAGATCATCCCCAATCACCCCTTCATAGCTGTAATATCCGTTTGACGCTGCAAGTCGAGGGATATCAGAATGTACACGGGAATATTCATCGGATTTATTAAGTAAATTGTCCGGTAACTGATATCGTTGTTGATAAAGCCGGGATAACATGACTTTTAACCAGGTGTTCCCGCTTTTGGGATGAGCGATCATTAGCAATCTGGAGCGTTGTGCAATACCCAGCTCCAGCTTTCCCAACCACGATCTGCGCAAAGCGACACGCTGTTTTTGTGGCAATACTGCTGTGACAGCAATAATCAGGATTTTTTTTACACGGTCACTTAGTAACGGCATATCGTCAATAAAGTTTAGTTTTTAATTTGGAGGTTGACACTTATTCGAGGGTTTCAGCTTTAGGTAAACGGCTTAACAAACTATTCACTGCATCTTTAGGGCTGGCTTGTTCGTACAATACTTTATAGACCTGTTCTGTAATCGGCATATCAATAGCGTGTTGCTGAGCCAGGTGAAAAACAGTCTTGGTTGTCGGTATACCCTCAATTTCCTGAGCAATGTCTGACACTACATCCTGGATGGGAAAACCGCGACCGATGCCCAATCCTAATTGTCTGTTGCGGGATTGATCGTCAGTGCAGGTCAGAATAATGTCCCCAAGACCGGTCAAACCCATAAATGTTTCTTTTTTTCCGCCAAGCTGGATACCAAAGCGCATCATTTCGGTCAATCCCCGGGTCATCAGCGCAGCTCTGGTATTGGTTCCAAAACCCAGACCATCAGCGGCACCGGTGGCTATAGCCAGAATATTCTTGATGGCACCTCCCAGTTGCACTCCAACCACATCCTTCGAGGTATACACCCTGAATTGAGGATTGCGGAATAAATCGGCCATTTCTTCAGCATGCGAACTGTTTGGCGATGCGATTGTGATAGCCGTGGGAAGTCCTGCAGCCACTTCTTTGGCAAAAGACGGGCCGGATACAACAGCAACTGGAGTCTGAGAAAACACTGAATTGGCCACGACCTGGTGCAGCAGCAAACCTGTTTCAGGATCCAGTCCCTTGGTTGCCCAGATAATGGAGGTATTTGGGGTAATATTAGCTACGGCTTGTTTTAAAGTTTCAGAAAAAGCCTGGCTTGGAACAGCTAAAAGAACCACCTGAGCAAAATTAACAGCTGATTCAAAATTCCCGGTGACTATTAAATTATCCGGCAACACAGTATCGGGCAAGTAACGGCTGTTACGACGTGTTGTCTGAATAGCGTTCGCAGTATCGGCATTGTACGCCCATAACTGGACATCATGATGATTACGAGCCAATAAGACAGCCAGTGCAGTCCCCCAGGAACCTGCACCTAAAACAGTGATTCTGGTATTTTCCTTCACTAATTTTTTACAAACAACTCAGCAAGTCAGATCGATACACAGTCTCCAAATCGATCAGTTAATTAACGGTCTTGGGTGTTTCATCCGATTGTTGTGACTGCTGTACATGTTGTGCGTATAAGGCATCGAAATTGACTGGCGACAATAACATTGGTGGAAAACCGGCTTTGGTGACCAAATCGGAAATTGCTTCTCGCGCATAAGGAAACAAGGTGTTGGGACAATAACTGCCAAGTACTTGCCCAAGTTCCTGCTCAGCGAATCCAACCAATCCGAACAATCCGGCCTGGGATATTTCCACAAGATAGGCGTTTTTGTCCTCAATCTTTACTGTGACTGTTATCCCAAGCACCACTTCGTAAATATTGTCCTGAATCAGAGCTGCATTACTGCTTAAATTCAATTCTACATTCGGTTCCCACTTCTCATTGAAAATCATGGGGGAATTGGGAGTCTCAAGCGAGATATCCTTGACGTATATTCTTTGAATTGATAATTGCTTCTGCTCTTCAGCCATAATATATTTTGTCTCTAAAATTTGAGGTTGAGTAATCGATGTTTAATCACCGAAATTTTAATGCTTGATTCGGTGAATCGGTATCAAGAAAGTCTTAGTCTTGGTGTTTAGCGGCTTTTTTTTCTGATTTCTTCTGGGATTTCTTGCGCATGATCGGCAATTTGTGATCTTCCCATGCTTGTATTCCACCAGCGAGATGGTTAATTTTGGAGAATCCGAGCTTGTGCAGTTTTTTACATGACGAAGCAGAGCGTGTTCCGGTCTGACACACAACAATCAACGGTGAGGACTTGTATTTTTCCAATTCCTGGATTTGTTTGTCCAGTTTGGGAGCCGGAATATTGATTGAGTCCTGAATATGTCCTTTGGCATGTTCAAATGTTTCTCTGACATCAAGAATGACCGGCTCGTCATTGTTAATCAGGTTGATTGCACCTGCTGTTGAAATACGTTTGTATTTTCGTGTCAGTGATTCCCAGAATTCCTGAAAGATCAGTGCAACAACGACGGCAAAACCAGCAGATAAAATCCAATGATTTAAAACAAATTCTGATATACGATCCGGATCCATTGTGTCTATAAGTCAAGTCTTTATATCCCTGTTCAACGATTACATCAGTTGATAAGGATTGTGTCAGCCAAAACAGTATATAATACACTGAACCAGCGAGATGTGTAATCTTTATCATCAAGAAATCCTGGCCAGAATCATTTCTAAGCCGACACAATTCATTCGGCTGAAAACTTCCAGACTTTAACTGCGCTCTTTATTGTTTCCATGATTTTCAATCGTTTACTGCAACTCTCCATGGTCTGTCTGATCTTTTTTGCAACGCCTGGTTTATCCGCGAAAGCAATGGATGAGGCACAACAACTGGAACTGCTCAGACAAAAAATCAAAAAAACCCGGCAATCGATCCGGGATATGGAGACTAAGCAGCATGATCTTGTAAAAGAACTTGAATCTATTGACAAGCGTTATTCGCAAACAAGCGGCAAGCTTGAGACATTAAGTCAGCAATCCAGCCAGATCGAAGGTGAATTGAAACGCATCAGCTCAGAAAAACATCGCCAGCAACAGAATTTTTCAATCAAACAAGGCAAGCTGGCCAGCCAGATTCGCGCAGCTTATCGCTCAGGACGCGACCAGAATTGGCGATTGTTTTTCAGCCAGAGCGATCCATCACGTCTGGCCAGACACATGGTGTATTTTCGCTATTTGAATCAGGCCCAGCTTGAGCAAATTGATCAAATCAAGGAATTACTGTCAACGATCGCCAGTTCAGAAGCAAAAACAGTTGAACTGCAACATCAGTTATCTAGCCAGTCTGAAAAAATCCAATCTCAGCAAAGTAATCTTGCGGACACCAGAGCACAACGCTCGAAATTGATTCAGTCATTAAAAACTAAAATAAATAAAGAGCAGAAAAATCTGTCTGAATTAATTCAACATGAAAAACAATTACAACAATTGATTGAAAAAATCAGTCACTCAGTAAAATCACTCGATCTGAAAATTATTGACCAGCGACCTTTTTCCAAATTGAAAGGCCGGCTAATCTGGCCACTCGATACATTTTACTCATACAAACGTCGCATCATAAACAACCGCTCCAAAGGACTAACCATCAAAACCAGCGAGGGAACTCCTGTACTCGCTGTAGCACCAGGTTTAATTGTGTTCTCTGACTGGATGCCGGGATACGGCTTCCTGGTGATCATCAATCATGGTTCCAGTTATTTCACTTTGTACGCTAACAATCAGCGCCTGATTAAAACTGTTGGTCAACGCGTCAAAGCCGCAGATAGAATTGCTTATGCCGGCTCCAGCGGTGGGCGATCTGAAACTGCATTATATTTTGAGATCCGCAGAAGAAAGCAAGTCATCAATCCACTTGCATGGTTGAAAAAACGGCGCAGATAACTTCAAATAAACAGTTGTTTATCATTATTTACGATTTCGTTCAGTGAATCCATGTCTGCAAAGATGTATAAATCGCATTTCTGCTATACAATAAGCTGTTGATCAAGAATGATATACTGAAAAGACACAATTATGATCCGGTGGCTTTATCCCGGATATAATGTTATCGACTCATTTTGCTTGATTCAAACAGCGTGATGATAGTGTTTCAGCACATTATTTCGACCTTAGCTGGAACAAATAACAAACATGAGTACACAAACTGAATGCCTGACTGTCAGACAGTGACAACATTATTAATTTAAAAAAAACATGCCCTGAGGCGAGGTTATATGATAGATCGAAAATATATGCTGGCAATGATTGTTGGTGTTGTACTTGGTGCGGCAATTGGATTATGCAGCAGCGTATTGGCCGACAAGGAGTCAAGCGTATCTTCAGTGCCATTTGATGAACTTCGAGCATTTTCTGAAGTATTCGGTCGAATTCAAAAAGACTATGTCGAGCAAGTACCCGATAAAAAGCTGATTGAAGATGCAATTCGTGGCATGTTGTCCGGCCTCGACCCTCACTCAAGCTATCTTAACTCGGAACAGTACGAAGAACTGCGGGTTGGCACCACAGGCCGATTTGGTGGCTTGGGCATTGAAGTTGGTATGGAGAATGGTTTTGTCAAAGTCATTGCGCCAATTGACGACACTCCTGCATCCAATGCCGGTGTCAAGGCTGGCGATCTTATCATTCGTCTGGATGAAAAACCTGTCAAAGGCTTGACCCTTGGTGAAGCCGTTAAAATGATGCGAGGTGAACCAGGTACTGATATTGAACTCACTATTGTCCGAGAAGGTGAAAACAAACCAATTAATCTCACTATTACGCGTGATATCATCAAAATTCGTAGTGTTAAATTCAAGCTGCTTGATGCAGGCTATGGCTATTTGAGAGTAAGCAGTTTTCAGTCCTCGACCGGCAAACAGTTGAGAAACGCTGTCAAAACAATGATTGAAGAAAACGGCGGGCCGCTGAACGGAGTTGTACTGGATTTACGCAATAATCCAGGCGGAGTATTAAATGCCGCTGTAGAAGTCAGTGACGCATTTCTGAAAGACGGATTGATCGTGTTTACCGGCGGTCGTATCAAAAACTCTGAAATGAAATTCAAAGCGACTCCGGATGACATTCTCAACAACAAACCCATCGTAGTTCTAATAAATGCGGGGTCAGCATCAGCCTCTGAAATTGTCGCTGGCGCACTGCAAGATCACGGTCGGGCAATCATTATGGGAGAAAAATCATTTGGTAAAGGCTCGGTACAAACCATTCTGCCGACCAGTAATGGCGGTGCAATCAAGTTGACTACAGCGCGTTACTACACACCTTCAGGTCGTTCGATTCAGGCTGAAGGTATCGAACCCGATATTCCACTGTCGCGTTACAGACTGGAAGCTCTGGAACGGTCACCACTCGACCCGGTCACCGAAGCTAAATTATCTCATCACCTGGAAAATGGCAAAAAATCCAAATCCGACTCAGGTAAAAAAGAAGACGGTAAAGATGATGAAGGTAAAGATGAACAGCTTGAAGCCTTAATGCAGGACTATGCATTAACCGAAGCCCTCAACCTGTTGAAAGGCATCAATATCATGCAAAGCCATCAAGTCGGTAAATCCAAATGACCAGAAACTGACTTACAATCTGTTACTAGCCGAATTGTGCTCGAGAGACTATGTTCAAAAGAATGAACAATATCTCTTGAGTACAATCCTTAATCCATATGATTCAAGCCATTCTTGTAAAAAATAAAACACTATGTTGATGTAAAAAAATGCTTTGTTACCATTAGCTAATAATAAACAATCAGCGAGATTCGATATGGCGTTTTGAAGTGAATACAATTGCTCTGGAATCAATCAGGTTGCTTGATCTGTATTTGTTGTGCTATTCCTTGTAACGGTGATCGACTTCATAATCACTCTCGCTGTTTATTAGTATGCGTTTCAGTTTCATGGCTTCAGTGGGACTTTCAGATTCAGTATGATTGTCAGTAGACCGTCCTTTGAATTTGAACTCTTGACTTCAACGTAGTCTGCCAGTTTGAACTTCCACTTCCCTTGCGTATTTGTATTCCATGATAGCCGATCTGTTATCGCGAACTGTCAGCCCCGCTTTCTCAACCAGAATATTAAGACCGTCCTTAGTAATAACCCAGCCACCGAAACTGCCAACCTGAGATGCGAATCAATCAAAACCAATGCTCTCTCAATAAAGATGTGATAAATCAATTGCGATCATAATAATGCCCTCATTTAAAGCAACATATAAATTAAATTGTGCAATTTGCTTTTAACTTAATACACGAAGTTTTCCTCACTTCAACAATTAATGAATATACTCGTATAACCAAGGCATCAAATACAAAAAATTTACTGGATGGCCAGACCATCGCTTTAAATGTATTTAAAAAACAAGTCGTGTTTCGATTGAGGTTTTGTAACGAATAAAATTGCTTTTATTATGCATTCTCAGCAATTTTTTTCGTTTTGCCATCAATTATAGCTTTTTCAACCTTGATGCTGAATAACTGATAAGCACCCAGACAAACGATCGATATAGATGAAAACATGATCAATAACCCGGGATAGACGAGTAATGTAATGTCACCAGTCCCTGCTTTGAAAATATAAACCAGGCCTTCCATTGCTGTTGCAATTGATATAATGACAAATATTTTTGTGATGGTCTTTCTGGCCTCGTCCGGTGACCGTAATTCCTTATCTCTGATTACCTCCTCTTCTACCAGGTATTTAGCAACATCAATAACGGCGATTGAGATGATAATTGCCCCGACTGATTGCAGACTGTTCGTTATCGACATGGAAAAGTTCTGCAAAGAATCAATTGTATTGAGTACAGCCCAGGTGATTGTCGTCAAGGCAAGTAACACTAGACAGACAGCTGCTATAAGATACATGAGAGTAGTTAGGTAGGCGAATGACTTCAACATGCATGAATTCTCCATAAACATAACTGGCGATCAGCCAAACTCAAAAAACATTTTTTCGCGCTGATAATCCTGTATTATCGAGAGACAGAACTAAAAAACAGTTAACCCAAATGGCATATCATGGAACTATCAAGTATTCAGCCTTTTGCGTACCGTCTTAATAATCTTAATTTCATCAATGATGAGGACTTGAAAACCGATAGCAAATTCAATCTCAATAACACCCATCTACCATCAAAATCCATTTTGTTAAACCAGGGCGATGTGATGAGAGACATGTATATCGTACAGGACGGATGGGCTATAAGATACAAGATTCTGGAGGATGGCGGTAAACAGATTCTCAATTTTATTTTACCGGGAGACATAATCGGTCTCTATTCACCGATTTTTCTGAATTCAGAAGTCACAGTGGAAACACTGACTTCCTTAAATTTGTTTTCCTACCAATCCAGCAGAATTATTGACTTGTTTCAAGAAAAACCCAAGTTGGCACTAGCGATCAGCTGGATTGCCGGTCAAGATGAACGCATTCTTGGTGAACAAATAGTCCGGCTTGGGCGCCGGCGCTCAGTAAAACGAATGGCCCATCTGTTAATTGAGCTGTATAAACGTCTCAGGAATGCAGGTTTTACAGCTGAAAAATCCATAGAACTTCCCCTTAATCAATCGCTTCTGGGCGAAGCTCTGGGCTTGAGTCATATTCACTCGCATAGGGCTTACCGGGAGCTGGAAAAAAATTCCCTCACTTTACGGTCCAAACAGTCAATCAAGCTGATCGATATCTTGAAATTAGCTGATTTAGCGGATTTCGATCCAAGCTACCTCGAGCCCGCTATAAAGCCTAAACTGTCAGTCTAGCGCCTCAACAGCGACTTAAAATAACTTTGGATCTCTGTGTCTGACAAAAATCAGTTTACCCTTACAACCCATTTTAGGGTACATGGAGGAGTTGAACACAGCAAGGCAATCAATTGTTTTATATAAACAACCTCACTAAAAGTTCAGAGCAAGGACAGTCGATCCCATATCTGAAAATGCTTTGCATTAGTCGTTAATGTACTTTTAACTTGATTGGCGATACACAATCGTGTTTCCAATCACCGACTTTATGTGATCAGAAAATGCAATGACAGGCAACACTAACAGCTTTTTAATCTGCAGGAAACTGACCATGAATGTGCCTTCAAGCTTGAAACCACGCCCATTCAAACAACCAAACAGTGTTTCTATATTCCACTCAGTTTTAAATCGTGATGCGCAAAACATCACGATGGTGATTGGCTAAAATCAGGAACTCACCATCATTTAAGCATAATCCGCTGAAATACACAGAACAGGGTTCGAGCAGCACATCATTTGACCCAGTTTGAGCATACGAAACAGGTGGTCAACACGAATTTGGATAAATAATGGCAAATTAATCCAAAACCCCAAGTAGCAACACAGTTATTTTTTTGAATCCTTTCCACTTTTACCAGCGAAAATAGCGCAACTATTAAATTCTTGTCATTACCTCTATTTCTTGGTGAACATTAACTTTTGTTAAAGATAGGGACACTCAATAATAGTAAGATCACCGCTGTGTTTTAAGAAATTTAACTAAACGTTGACAAAAAGGAGATCGTAATGAGCAACAAAGATGCATATGTACAAAAAATGGAATCACAAATTGATGAATGGGAAGCTAAACTCGCACAGCTCAAAGCTGAGTTATCCAGTGCAAGTGCTGATGCAAGAATAGAACTCAATGATCAGATTGAACAATTAGTCGATCAGAAAAGCGTGGTAAAAAATAAATTAGCGGAACTCCAGGACTCGGGTGAAGATACCTGGGAAAGCATCAAAGATTCTGTCGAAGATGGATGGTCGCAACTTTCTCAATCTTTTGATGACATCAATTCAAAACTTCAGTCCTGACCGTTAATGGAAATTTAAAAAAAAGGGGTGGTTTTTGATTGTAATTTGCTTTGCACTGACTGCCCCGTTGAAATAGTGATTATGTAATGAGTGATGTCATGCAATTAATTCTGCCACAACCGTTTAATCATTTATTTGATCAGATTGCATCAATTTAAACAGATGATTGATAGCTGTCGAATTATTCTTAATTACTGTCATTTGGCTGTCTGTAAAGGACAGTCTTCTGAGAACCGCTCGCAAACTAATCACTGTATTCATTATATTTTCCTAACAGGATAAATTTGTTCAGGCCTGCAAGAGACTATGAGGATATCAAATGTTGGAAATACAGTATGGAGGAGTCATCGGGCTAGTGATTTTGGTCCTCGATATCTGGGGATTACTCAATGTCGTTCAAAGTCATGCAACTCTTGGAATGAAGGTTTTTTGGTGTGTCGTAATTCTACTATTACCAATTATCGGCTTGGTTCTCTGGTTTTTACTTGGTCCAAAAGGTTAATCTGCTGAATGACGGAAATATCGGTCAGACTAAGAACGCGTTTGACTAATTTAAATAAATTTAATGAAAGGAGTTAAACAAATGAAACAACTAATTTTTGTACTTATCGTTGGCTTGATGATTCAGCCTCTTATACTTCATGCCGAAGAAACGTTGGAAGAAAAGTTTGAGGACAAGACCAATGATCTTAAACGCGCTTCTGAACTGCAAAAAAACCGGGTGGAGGAAGCGCTTTGCGCTGAAGGTGACCTGGCTTGCCTGAAAGAAAAAGCATCTAACCGATTGGAAGAAACAGGAAAAGCAATTGGCGACAAAGCGTCTGAAATCAAAAACGACATCGACTAAGTGCTGAGTGTAGATACCTCTTGAG